>NZ_JAPVZO010000029.1:0-27739 GCF_041432445.1 Streptococcus sp. 27098_8_69
GACTAAGCTAGCTTTTTTTGATAAGATAGACTAGTAAGGTCTCATAGCTCAGCTGGATAGAGCATTCGCCTTCTAAGCGAACGGTCGCAGGTTCGAATCCTGCTGGGATCAGTGTTAAATCGTAAGCTGGGAAAAAATCCCAGCTTTTTTTGTAAAAATTTGACATTTCAGAATAAAATTTGAGCATTTGAGAAATAATTCTCTATAGGTATCGTATATTTTATATAATATTTTTGTAAGTTAATTTACAAGAAAAACATTATAGGAGTTTATATTATGAAAAAGAATACAGATTTTGCTCAAATGAAAGATTTCCAAGAATTGAATGAAAAAGAACTGCAGAAAATCAGAGGTGGGGAATGGAGACCTATGTATACAATAAACAATTTTCTTTTTTCAAAAAGTAAGTAAGTAAAAATAAAGGTGGGAAATAATGGATTTATTCGGATTAGTAATTGCTATTGTTTATGTTTTTATTATTAGTAAAATTCATGAATGGGTTTGTAAAGCAACTAGAAAAGACCAATATTTTTTTAGTCTTTATATCTTTCTACTACCATTAGTATTAGAAGTAACTCTCCATTTCTTGAACTTAGATAGTTTTGGTTTGTCTAAATTTTTATTTCCTTTCCTCCTATTTGGTTACTTTGTTGGATTTAAGAAGTATGAGAAATCTAAGGGAATTTTTATCAGTCTATTATTTTCTCTTTTATATAATAGTACTAATAACTTTTTATCAGTAACCTTATCATCTATTACAGGAGATGAGTTTGCATTGAAGTATAACAATTATTTTTCTCTATTTATCCTGATCTTAACTTATTTGGTTATTAAAGTTGTTGTTTCTTATTTCCATCTCGAATTTAAATATTTTGATAAAGACTATCTATATCCTTTTCTGAAAAAAGTGCTCTTTACATTTATTTTTCTACACGTTGTCTCTTTCACTTCAGATATTGTGAGTACGATTCGTCACTTAAATGGTTTTGGAAGTATTTTATCATCCATTATTTTTGTTGGCCTACTTTTGACTTTCTTTTCTATGAATTCTCACAAGGTTCAGATAGAAAAAGAGATTGAATTGGAACAAAAGAAGTTTGAGCAAAAACATTTACAAACTTACACGGATGAGATTGTTACTTTATATAATGAAATTCGTGGTTTTCGTCATGATTATACAGGCATGCTTATCAGCTTAAGAATGGCGATTGAAAGTAAAGATTTACAAGAGATTGACAGAGTTTACAGTGAAGTTCTTGTCAAAGCAAATCAAAAATTACGTTCAGATAAGTATACCTATTTCGATTTGAACAATATTGAGGACTCAGCGCTTCGAAGTTTGATTGCCCAATCTATTGTCAATGCGAAAACTAATGATGTAGAGTACACATTAGAGGTAAAAGATATCATTACTCCTTTGTCCATGGAACTGTTAGATTTGGTGCGCGTGATGAGCGTTCTGCTCAATAATGCTGTTGAAGGGGCAGTTGAAAGCTATCAAAAACAACTAGAGGTAGCTATTATCAAGTTGGATCTTGAAACCCTGGTTGTCATCCAAAACTCTTGTAAAAAAAGAAAGGTAAAATCCGAAGATTTATTTGAATTAGGATTTTCAACTAAAGGAAGACATAGAGGACTTGGACTTAATAATGTTAAAGAAATTTTAGGAAAATATGACAATGTTATTTTAGAAACAGAAATTGATAATGATGTATTTAAACAAGTGATTAGATTTAAGAGGGAACTGATATGAAAGTATTGATTTTAGAAGATATTATAGAACACCAAGTAAGGTTGGAAACAACTCTAAATAAAATTTCTAAGGAAACAAATATTCCTATCTCCTATAAAACAACAGGAAAAGTAAGAGAGTTTATGGAATATGTAGAGCATGATGAAGTCAATCAGCTTTATTTTCTAGATATTGATATCAATGGGATTGAGAGAAAAGGATTTGAGGTTGCTCAATTTATTCGTCATCGCAATCCTTATGCGATTATTGTTTTTATTACAAGTCGATCTGAATTTGCTACTTTGACTTATAAATACAAAGTTTCAGCATTGGATTTCATTGATAAAGAAACCAGTGATCAAGTTTTTAAAAATAGAGTTGCCGACTGTGTGCTTTACACTAAGACTACTTTACTTGAAAACCAATCAGTCGTTGATTATTTTGATTATAGTTATAAAGGAAATGATCTTTGTATTCCTTATCATGATATTCTCTACATTGAGACAACTGGAACTTCTCATAAATTACGGATTGTAGGTAAGAATTTTGCAAAAGAATTCTATGGAACAATGACAGATATTCAAGAAAAGGATAAGGAAACCCAACGTTTTTATCTAGCTCACAAGTCATTTTTAGTCAATATTGGTAATGTGAGAGAAATTGATCGTAAAAAAATGGAAGTTGTATTTTATGAAGATCATCGTTGTCCTATCTCTCGCCTAAAAACTAAAAAATTGAGAGAACTAATGGCTAAAAACCAAAAAAAGTAATTGACAATTTTTGATAAATTGATATAATGGTTATATCTGCTACAGGTAGAGAGTCCGTTGGTTAAGAAATCGTCTTTTCATAGCGGTAACACGGGTTCGAATTCCGTACGGACTATTTAATCCGCCATAGCTCAGTTGGTAGTAGCGCATGACTGTTAATCATGATGTCGTAGGTTCGAGTCCTACTGGCGGAGTCAGACGAAAGGAACACTATTTGGTGTTCCTTTTTTTGATTCTTTGTCCGATGTAATGAGGGGAGGCATACCTAACATACGGAGAGATAATGATTTGTGTCCGAAAATAAAACTAAGGAAATTGTATTGCCTTAGCCTAATAAGAATAATAAAATAGGCTCCATAATATTCATAGGGGGTGATTTCCTATAAATATTATGGAGCTTTTTTATTAATTTGTATCCCCTAACATTTTCATCAAAAAGTCCGTGATTTCTTGTGGACTTTCTTTTTTTCCGTGGGCAATCCAGGTTTGACAGACTCCAAAGAGAGCATTTGTCAGATAGACACTACTGTATTCTAATTCGACTTCATTTAGTTTGAGTTGCATAAAACGTTTTTGAAGGTCTGTGCTTAGTAGGATGTGAAGCTTATTTCTCAGGAAATTTTGAATTTCCTTGGTTCCATTTTCAGATAAAAGAGCTGCTAGGAGTGGTTCTGATTCTAAGTATTCAAATACTTCTAGAATAGCATTTCGTTTGTGATTAGCATGTTTTTGAAAGATATATTCGAAGGTATGAAATAGTTTACTTTGGTAATGTTCAATCATATCGTATTTATCTTTGTAATGAGTATAGAAACTGGAGCGGCTAATTCCAGCTTTTTGTGCTAATTTAACAGTTGTAATCTGATCGAATGGTTGTTCCATCAATAATTCTACCATGGCATTTTCGATAATACGCTTGGTTTTTAATCGTTTATTACTTTCTTTCATGTTCCCTCCAGATGAACATTTTTAGACAATATGTCCAAAAATAGATTTTTTATCTTGTCTTTTTAATTTTTTTATGTATAATCTATTATATCAAAAATTTAGACAAGTAGTTTAAAAAAGGAGACAATATGTTTAAAGAATGGAAAGCAATCTTTAAAAAACCGACATTTATTATTGTCATGATAGGAATTTCCTTAATTCCAGCTCTTTACAATATCATTTTCTTATCATCAATGTGGGATCCATATGGTAAACTTTCGGAGTTACCTGTAGCAATTGTTAATAAGGATCAAGCTGCTACTTATAATGATGAAAAACTCACTATTGGTGAAGACATGGTGTCTAATTTAAAAGATAGTAATAGCATGGATTTTCATTTTGTAGATGAAGGTGAGGGAGAAAGAGGACTGCGGGATGGAGATTATTACATGGTTGTAACGTTGCCAAGTAATCTTTCTGAGAAAGCTTCTTCTATCCTTACAAATCATCCTGAACAGATGACGATTGACTATCAGACATCAAGTGGTCATAGTTTTACTGCAAGCAAGATGAGTGATTCTGCCATGACACAAATGAAACAGACAGTGGCTACTAATGTTACTCAATCTTATACTAAAGCTTTATTTAAAAAGATGGGTGATTTAAAAATTGGTTTATCTAAAGCTGCAAATGCAAGTTTACAGTTGGCTGATGGTTCGAATCAGCTTTCTGATGGGAGTCAAACCTTAACAACCAATCTTCAAACCTTAGCTCAATCGAGTCTCACATTTTCTAATGGTGCTGATCAATTATCTACAGGTTTAGGAACCTATACAGCTGGTGTAAATCAGTTAAATCTTGGTCTTGGTAATTTTAATACTGGTTTAAATCAATATACCAGCGCTATTTCACAAATCGACAATGGATTAAACCAACTGAATTCACAGACACCGGCACTGGTATCAGGATTGACTCAACTTGATTTAGGCACACAAGCCTATACAGGTGGTGTTTCTCAATTAAATTCAGGATTAAATCAATTTTCACTTGGTATTGATACTTATACAAATGGAGTTCAAAGTCTATCATCAGGTGCAAATCAGATTTCTACTAAATCAGAGATTCTACGTACAGGATTAACACAACTTAATCAAGGTATTCAAGAACTTTCTACTCAATTAGATGCGACAACCCAACAAAAAGATAAGATTAAACAATTAGCAACTAGTTTAGAGCAATTTAATCAAGCTATTCAAACAGCAGATAGTGGAGAGATAACACAAGTAACAAACAAGCTTTCTAGTAGTCTATCAACCATTGCAAATTCAGCACAAAGCATCATTACTTCAAATCAAGCTGAAAAAGAAACTACTTTGTCAGCTATTCAATCTACGAGTGCTTATCAAAGCTTAACTCCTGACCAACAGGCAGAGATAACTTCTGTGGTTTCTAATCAATCATCTTCTACTAGTGAGTCAGTACGAACAATTTTAACTACAGTTCAAACGTTACAATCTTCTTTAGAAAATGTAACCACTCAAACAAATAGTTTAACTCAATTAAAGAATCACTCAAGTAAATTATTACCAACTGCTTCTTCAACATTGACAAGTTTGTCAAGTGGATTAACACAGATTCAAACAGCAATTGATGGTCAGTTATTGCCAGCTAGTCAAACTCTATCTGGTATTGACAGCTATACAAAATCTGTAGACCAAGTAGCTTTAGGAGCAAGTCAGTTGAGTTCGAAAAGTTCGAACTTGACAGGAAGTTTCAATAAGTTGCTACAAGGCTCTAATCAGTTAACAGAAAAATCTTCTACATTGACAAGTGCTACTGCTAAATTAGCAGCGAATGGGCCAGAATTAGCAACAGGAATTGATAAACTTGCATCAGGTGTCAACCAAGTAAACAATAAAACATCAGATTTAACCGCTGGATTTAATCAATTACAAGCGGGTTCTCAACAATTAGCTGATAAATCAGACCAGCTAATTTCAGGAGCAAATCAACTGGATAATGGTTCTGAAAAAATAGCTAGTGGAGCAGATCAACTTGCTCAAGGCTCAGAAATTCTACAATCAGGACTTGGAAAATTAAGTGATGGCTCAAGTCAATTAAATCAAGGTTTGACAGAGGCTGAGGGGCAATTGCAACAGGCTTCAACTGAACCAACAAATGCAGACTTACTGGCTGATCCTTTAAGTCTTTCAAAAACTGATGCGGATCAAGTAGCTGTTAATGGGATTGCCATGGCTCCGTATATGATATCAGTTGCTCTTTTTGTTGCTGCTATTTCAACTAATATGATTTTTGCTAAATTGCCTTCTGGGCGCCATCCAGAAAGTCGCTGGGCTTGGTTTAAGTCTCGCTTTGAAATTAACGGTATCATTGCTGGTTTGGCAGGAGTATTAGTTTATGGTGGGGTACATTTAATCGGACTGACTGCAGTTCATGAATTCAAAACTTTAGCTTTGATCATTTTAACTAGTCTTGCTTTCATGGCGATGGTAACAGCATTGACAACCTGGAATTCTCGCCTAGGCGCCTTCTTCTCCTTAATTTTATTACTCCTTCAATTAGCATCAAGTGCAGGAACTTATCCTTTAGCTTTGACGAATCAATTCTTTAAAACTATTAATCCATGGTTACCTATGAGTTATTCAGTTTCAGGTCTACGACAAACCATTTCTATGACAGGTAATATTCATAGTCAGATTATTTTCCTTATCTTTACAGTAATGATTTTTGTTGCTTTAGGAATGCTAGCCTATCAACCTAAAAAAGCTGAAGAAGACTAAAAACAATCGACCAATTCGGTCGATTGTTTTTTTATCTAGAATATTTTTTTCTTTGAATATCATAAAAAATAAAGACAATAATGGCTATAAGAGAACAACTTGCACCAGCAACAAATCCTTTTGGAATAAAGGAAAGGGTAATAGTTCCTTCACCTTCAGGAACATCAATTTTCATAAATCCAGTTTGTGCCTGTTGAATTTGTATTTTTTTACCATTTTGGTAAGCAGACCATCCTCGGTCGTAAGGAATTGTGAAAAAGATCGATGTCTCATTCTTTACCTTATAATTTACAGTGACTTTATTTTTATAAGAGCTCACTTCTACTGGATTTTCTTTTATTTTGCGTATAGCCTCCGTATATTTATTAGTATCTAAGCGATAGAAAGTTGGAGATTCAAATGATACTTGAGCATTTCCTGGGAACTTAATCTGGATATCAAAAGTTTGTTTATGTTCTGCATATCCAAGATTAAAAAATGTAAAAACATTATCTGTGGTAAAGGATTTTTTTTCACCATTGACAATGATGTCAACTTGCTTTTTCTTATCGTTTGAAAAATTTAGCTTGGTCATGGAAAGGTAAACCTGACTATTATCAGGTACTTCAATGCTGTAGCTGATAGTTGCATCTTCAGTATCAGTTCCGTTTAGATTGATAACGTTGTCATCAGAGTCTGTATAATGATTTATCGGATAAAAGTACTCTTCATTTAAGCCAGCAATTTGATTTAAAAATTGAGTTTGGTTATCAAGAGTATGGTCATTAAAAGTGACATCTTTGTAAAGAGACTGTGTAGCAAAAGCAATTGGGAGAGCGAATTGATTTTTATAAAGGGTTAGATTATCTTTTTGATAGCTTGGATGAAAACCATATTTATCTGGATAGGTTTCAGAAATATTGTAGCTGATTCCAAATAAACTATCTGCAATGATAGTATTATTTGCATAACGAAGATTAAGGTTGGTACCTGAAGATTTAAAACCCAACTTATCTAACATTGTACTTGCAGAACGATTACGAACAGATGAAAATTGTGAGATGCCATTGTAGTTAAATTTCATGCTATCGTTTCCAGTTTGAGTTTGTAACTTTTCAGTTCGTGTAAATGTATCTGGTTTCTGTTTGGTATACTCCCAAATAGCTTCCATACTTGGAATATCTTTATCATAGGTACTACGAGAAGCAAATCCCCATTCTTTCGTAATTCCATTTAGTTGAGATGAAGCATTAAAACTAATTTCACTTATTGTAAAGATCAAAATAAGAATTGAAAAGATTTTTAGAGAAATCAGTTTTTTAATAAGTGCCAATAGTAACAGTAAGTATACCACTAAGAATTCAAGCGTTAAGAGTATATTTAATTTAGTTAAAAACGAATAATGATTTTTAAAATAAATGGTTGCCAGATAGCCAAATAAAAGGAAGGTTATTGAGAATAAAACGTTCCACAATTTTATATCTTTAACTCTATTAAAAACTTCTGCTGATATATAGATTAAAAGAGTAGAGAAAATCCACGCATAGCGATGAAGAAACATATTTGGCGCGTGCATTCCTTGCCAAAATAGATCTAAGGCTTCTAGATAAAAACTAGCAATGATGATAATGAGTAGAGTTGCATAGCATAGTTTCACGTGAAACTTAATTGATTTTAATGTAAAGAATACAATTGTTAAGATAAAAGGAAGGAGGCCAACAAAAATCATTGGGATGGAACCATATTTAGTTGTATCGAAAGCACCAATGAATTGTTTAGCAAACAGATCTAGATACCAACTGGCATCTGTTTTTATTTTTGTAATAGCGGTTAGTTTTTCACCATGAGTTCTTAAATCAAAAAAGGTTGGGAGTGTCATGATGAAACTTGTTAAACCAGCGAGTAAGGATGTTAGGAAAAAATCAAGGAAAGAATACTTGCGACTTTTAAAATCCCAGGAAAGTTGGCAAAAATACCAAACTACCAAAAACAGGGCAGTCATATAACCAAAATAGTAGTTTTGGATAAATAAGATTGACAAACTTGTAAAGTATAGAATACGTTTTTTTTCCGTTATGAGTAGATGTAAACCAGTTAAAATTAAGGGAATTAAAATAAAAACATCTAACCAGGTTTTAATCTCAAGTTGACTAACTGTAAAGCTCATTAATGCATATGAGGTAGATAGAGCTAATCGAAGTAGGGCAGGTATATTTTTGAATATTTTACTCAAGCTAAAAAAGGTTGACAGACCTATCAAGCCAAATTTCAACAAGGTTGAAAGATAGACTGCATCTGGCATGCTTGATACATCAAAAAAATAAACAAGAGGAGATAGAAAACTACCAAGGTAATAACTGGACAAGGCATAAAAATTGAGACCTAGACCACTGGTAAAAGTATAAAATAGACTATCACTCCCATGTAAAATATTACGAAGATTAAGATCAAAAATAACATATTGATGAAATCCATCCCCTAATAAAGGTGAAGTATCACTGTTCCAGTAGATACCTTGAGAAAGATAGACTCCGAACATAATCACTAGGGGAATGATGAAAGAAATAAAATAGGTCCAATAGTTTCTAAAAAATGTTTTCATGTTACCTCATAGAATGATAGAAAACTCAGTTGGTTAATCCAACTGAGTTTTAAAGTATTATTTAGTCTTTCCAAAGTTCTTTGACTTTTGCTTGTACTTCAGCATTTTCTAAGAATTCATCATAGGTTTCATCAATACGGTCGATTACACCGTTTTTAGATAGGACAATAATGTGGTTAGCCAATGTTTGAATGAATTCATGGTCATGACTGGCGAAGATGATAGATTCTTTGAAGTTTTTCAAACCATCGTTCAAACTTGAAATAGATTCCAAATCTAAGTGATTAGTAGGATCGTCAAGTACTAGAACATTTGATTTCAAAAGCATGAGTTTCGATAGCATCACGCGCACTTTTTCTCCCCCTGACAAGACATTTACAGGTTTGTTAACCTCATCTCCAGAGAAGAGCATACGACCAAGGAAACCACGCAAGAAGGTATTATCATCTTCTTCTTTACTTGCGAATTGACGTAGCCAGTCAAGAATAGATTCACTCCCAGCAAAATCAGCTGAATTGTCTTTTGGTAAGTAAGAGCGACTAGTTGTAACCCCCCACTTGACAGTTCCTTCATAGTCGATATCACCCATAATAGCACGAATCAATGCAGTTGTTTGAATGTCGTTTTGACCGATTAGAGCTGTCTTGTCACCTGGACGCAAGATAAAGCTGATGTTGTCAAGAATAGTTTCGCCATCAATCTTGACAGATAGATTTTCTACTGTCAAGAGATCGTTTCCGATTTCACGTTCAGCTTTAAAGTTGATAAATGGATATTTACGACTAGATGGCACAATTTCTTCAAGTTCAATCTTATCAAGCATTTTCTTACGTGATGTTGCTTGTCTTGATTTAGAAGCATTAGCAGAGAAACGAGCAACGAATTCTTGGAGTTGCTTAATTTTTTCTTCTGCTTTAGCATTACGGTCTGCTAGCAATTTAGCAGCAAGCTCAGAAGATTCTTTCCAGAAGTCGTAGTTTCCGACATAGAGTTTGATTTTTCCAAAGTCAAGGTCGGCCATGTGAGTACATACTTTATTTAAGAAGTGACGGTCATGGGACACGACAATAACGGTGTTATCAAAATCAATCAAGAAATCTTCTAACCAAGTAATAGATTGGATATCCAAACCGTTGGTTGGCTCATCCAAAAGAAGGACATCTGGTTTACCAAATAGAGCTTTAGCAAGGAGTACTTTCACTTTGTCTCCATTTGCAAGTTCACTCATATTTTGGTAATGAAGATCTTCAGGGATATTCAAGTTTTGCAAGAGTTGTGAAGCTTCACTTTCAGCTTCCCAACCACCTAGTTCAGCAAATTCACCTTCAAGCTCAGCTGCACGAACTCCATCTTCATCAGTAAAGTCTGCCTTCATATAGATAGCATCTTTTTCTTTCATGATGTTGTATAGTTTTTCATTACCCATGATAACAACATCAATAACACGTTCATCCTCATAGTCAAAGTGATTTTGACGAAGCACAGAAAGACGTTCATCAGGTCCAAGAGAAACATGACCAGTTGTAGGTTCAATATCCCCAGCTAAGATTTTTAAAAATGTTGATTTACCTGCACCGTTAGCACCAATTAAACCATATGTGTTTCCTTCTGTAAATTTGATGTTGACCTCATCAAAAAGTTTGCGATCACTAAAACGTAGTGAAACATCAGATACTGTTAGCAATTTTTTTCTCCTATTATATGTAATACTCTAATTCTACTAGAAAATCAGCAAATATTCAAATTTTTATCTGTCAATTATTTGTAAAGGATATTTACAGATAGTTTACAGTTGAGGAGTTGAAATCGTAATTATTTGATAAAAAAAATTACCTGTCTTTTTATCAAAAAAATGCTATAATTGAAAAGACTATATCAAAGGAGAATAAGATGAATAAACCCATTATTTTAACAGGAGATCGTCCAACGGGGAAATTACATATTGGGCACTACGTTGGTAGCTTAAAAAATCGTGTCTTATTACAGCAAGAAGATAAATATGACATGTTTGTTTTTTTGGCTGACCAGCAAGCCTTAACTGACCATGCAAAAGATCCACAAACTATTGTAGAGTCAATTGGGAATGTTGCTTTGGACTATCTTGCAGTGGGATTAGATCCTAATAAATCAACGATTTTCATTCAAAGTCAAATTCCAGAATTGGCAGAGCTTTCTATGTATTACATGAATTTAGTTTCTTTGGCTCGTCTGGAGCGAAATCCAACTGTCAAGACAGAGATTGCTCAAAAAGGATTTGGAGAAAGTATTCCGACAGGATTCTTAGTCTATCCAATTGCACAAGCAGCTGACATCACAGCTTTTAAGGCTAACTATGTTCCTGTAGGTACAGACCAAAAACCGATGATTGAACAAACGCGTGAGATTGTACGTTCATTCAATCATGCCTACAACTGTGATGTTTTGGTAGAGCCAGAAGGGATTTATCCTGAAAATGAAGGAGCAGGTCGCTTACCTGGTCTTGATGGAAATGCCAAAATGTCTAAATCGCTTAATAATGGTATCTACTTGTCAGATGATGCAGATACTTTGCGTAAGAAAGTAATGAGTATGTATACAGATCCAGATCACATTCGTGTCGAGGATCCAGGTAAGATTGAAGGAAATATGGTCTTCCATTACTTAGATGTTTTCGGACGTCCTGAAGATTCTCTGGAAATTGCTGACATGAAAGAGCATTATCAACGTGGAGGTTTAGGTGATGTCAAGACTAAACGTTATCTACTGGAAATCCTAGAACGTGAACTTGGTCCAATCCGTGAACGTCGCCTAGAATATGCCAAAGATATGGGTGAAGTGTACAATATGCTTCAAAAAGGTAGTGAAAAAGCTCGAGAAGTTGCTGGCCAAACGCTATCAGAAGTAAAATCAGCAATGGGTCTAAATTACTTTCATTAATAGATAAAATACGAACTCTAAAACTATCTCTTCTTTAAAATTAAAGGGATAGTTTTTTACATTATCTATTATCAATATAATTGACAAATTTTCATAGAATGGTATGATAGATACAATACAAAAAGCGTCAAGCTCAAAAAGAAAGAAAAGAGGAAACTTCAATGTCTAATTGGGACACTAAATTTTTGAAAAAAGGTTTTACCTTTGATGATGTATTGCTTATTCCAGCAGAGAGTCATGTATTGCCTAATGATGCGGATTTAACAACAAAATTGGCAGATAATTTGACTTTAAATATCCCAATTATTACAGCAGCCATGGATACTGTAACAGAAAGCCAAATGGCTATTGCTATTGCGCGTGCAGGTGGTCTTGGTGTTATCCATAAAAATATGTCTATTGAACAGCAGGCAGATGAAGTTCGTAAGGTAAAACGTTCTGAAAATGGTGTTATCATTGATCCATTCTTCTTGACTCCAGAGCATACAATTGCAGAAGCAGATGAACTCATGGGACGTTACCGTATCAGTGGTGTTCCAGTGGTTGAAACTCTTGAAAATCGTAAATTGGTTGGTATTTTAACAAACCGAGACCTTCGTTTTATTTCAGATTACAATCAACCAATCTCAAATCATATGACCAGCGAGAATCTTGTTACTGCTCCTGTTGGAACAGATCTTGAAACAGCTGAGAGCATTCTTCAAGAACACCGTATTGAAAAACTTCCTTTGGTTGATGAAGAAGGTCGTCTTTCTGGCTTGATCACGATTAAAGATATTGAAAAAGTGATTGAGTTTCCAAATGCAGCTAAAGATGAGTTTGGTCGTCTTCTAGTTGCTGGTGCGGTAGGTGTAACTTCTGATACTTTTGAACGTGCTGAAGCCCTCTTTGAAGCAGGAGCAGATGCAATTGTCATCGATACAGCACACGGACACTCTGCAGGGGTTCTTCGTAAAATCGCTGAAATCCGTGCCCATTTCCCAGACCGTACACTGATTGCTGGAAATATCGCTACTGCTGAAGGAGCCAGTGCCCTTTATGATGCAGGAGTTGACGTTGTTAAAGTTGGTATTGGGCCAGGTTCAATCTGTACAACTCGTGTTATTGCTGGTGTAGGAGTTCCCCAGGTAACAGCAATTTACGATGCAGCAGCAGTTGCTCGTGAATATGGCAAAACAATTATCGCTGATGGCGGAATCAAGTATTCTGGAGATATTGTAAAAGCCCTAGCTGCTGGAGGAAACGCAGTGATGCTCGGATCAATGTTTGCAGGAACGGATGAAGCTCCAGGTGAAACTGAAATCTTCCAAGGACGTAAGTTCAAGACATACCGTGGTATGGGTTCAATCGCTGCAATGAAGAAAGGTTCAAGCGATCGTTACTTCCAAGGCTCTGTCAATGAAGCAAACAAACTCGTTCCAGAAGGAATTGAAGGACGTGTTGCATATAAAGGAGCAGCAGCTGATATCGTATTCCAAATGATTGGTGGTATCCGATCTGGTATGGGGTATTGTGGTGCAGCTAACCTTAAAGAATTGCATGATAATGCTCAATTTATCGAAATGTCTGGTGCTGGTCTAAAAGAAAGCCATCCACACGATGTGCAAATCACAAATGAAGCACCAAACTATTCAATGTAATAAAAAATCTCCTGTTTTACAGGAGATTTTTTATTGTTTACACTGATGTAAATATTAGTTTACGGATAATTGACCGTTCTTTACAGTAAATATACTGAGATTATCAGGTAAGTTTTGAAGATGCTCTAAACTAGTTGTTGTAATAAAGGTTTGAATATTTTGAGATATAGTTTCTAATAATTTAAGTTGACGAGTATTGTCAAGTTCACTCATAACATCGTCAAGTAAAAGAATGGGAGACTCCTTAGTGATACTCTCCATCAATTCTATTTCTGCAAGTTTTATAGAAAGAACAAGGCTACGATGTTGTCCTTGACTTCCAAAACTTGCGTCCATTCCATTGATTAAGAAAATCATATCATCCCGATGAGGACCAACTCCAGTATTCTTCTTAAATAAATCTCTTGATCTACTTTTTTGAAGTGCTGCATAGAAAGACTCTGCTAGTTTTTCCTTGTCAGTGAAGTTTACAGATGGTTGATAACGAATTGACAACTCTTCCAATTGGTCCGAAATATCAAAGTGTTTTTCACGTCCAAAAGATTCCATTTTTTTGATAAATTCTTCTCTGTGGACCATCACCCGACAACCATAGTCTACTAGCTGGTCATCCAGAACAGATAAAAATGTTTCGTCAATCTGATTGGCTGACTTTAAGTAGGTATTTCTTTGTTTGAGCACATGATTGTAGCTTGACAAGTCTGACAAGTATATGGGTTTGATTTGCCCTAGCTCCATATCTATAAACTTACGTCGGATAGCTGGTGCTCCTTTGACAAGTTGTAAATCTTCGGGTGCAAATAGGACAACATTCATGTGTCCAATATAGTCAGATAGCCGAGCTTGCTTTAAGTGATTGACCTTAGTAATCCGACCTTTGGGGGTTAAGTCAATCTCAAGTGGTACAGTAGCCGTTCGTTTTTGAAGAATTCCAGAAACTTGAAGCTGCTCTTCTTCAAATCGGATTAAATTCTTGTCTGTCTTTGTCCGATGACTTCTAGTTAAAGCTAAAAAGTAAATACTTTCCAGAAGATTAGTTTTGCCTTGGGCATTTCGCCCCACAAATACATTTAATTTAGGATTAAATTCAATTTCGGTATCCTGATAGTTTCTAAATTGCTTGATGGATAAGTTTTTTAGCCACATACTTATCTACCTGGGAAACGTGGTGCAGTTTTTGTTTTAGCTTTCGGGGTCCTTTTTGTTGGCTTTTTTTTGACCGTCTTATTCATTTCTTTGACAAGTTTAGCCACACGTTCTTTCTCAAGTTTTTCTTGGAGATATTCTTCCTTTTCTTCTAAGCTCGGTTGCGTCAGAATGATTTGGATTTTCATGTCAGGAATGTCGATAGAGTCTCCGATTCTTCCTTTTTTCCCACGACGATTTTCTAATTCCCCATTAAAGTAGACATGATGCTCAGCTAAAAAGGATTTAATAGCTCCGCCACTGTGTATAATACCAAGTTCTTTCAAGAGAGCTTGGAGAGTGATAAATTCTTCAAATAATTTGTATTCCATAGTTCACCTCAATCTTTGGTATTATACCATATTTTATCTTGAAATGGCAGAGGTAAATTCGTTTGAAATGAAAGCGATTTTAATTTTAAAAGGGGTAAAGAGAACAAGAAAATTTTCTCTTTTCATGGTATAATAGAACTCTATGTAGAAGGAGGTAAGAGATGGAGTTAGTACCTGGAATTGCAGTGCATTTTATCCAATCAAAAAAATTTAAAACTAATAAAATTACTGTGCGTTTCACAGCTCCATTGTCTTTGGATTCAATTTCAAGTCGTATGTTAAGTGCCAGTATGCTTGAAACTGCCAACCAAAGTTATCCAACTGCTCAACTGTTTAGAAAACGTTTAGCAACCTTGTATGGAACTGATTTGTCAGCGCACGCCTATCGAAGAGGACAAAGTCATATTGTGGATTTGAGTATTTCCTATGTGCGTGATGAATTTTTAAGTAAGAAAAACGTATTAACTTCTCAAATTTTAGAATTACTGCACCAGGTTTTGTTTACACCATTGTCGGATGAGGATGGATTTGAGAAAAATGCTTTTGACATCGAGAAAAAACAGATCTTATCAAGGCTAGAATCAGAATTGGAAGACCCATTCTTCTTTGCACATAAAGAGTTAGATCAATTGTTTTTCCAAGAAGAATCAATGCAGCTAGTTCCAAAAAATTTGATTTCTAGAATTTCAGAAGAGACTTCAAAAACATGTTTTTCAAGCTATCAAAAAATGCTAAAAGAAGACCAAATAGATATTTTCTTCTTAGGCGATTTTAATGAAATTGAAGTTTTAGAGTTTTTACATAAATTTCCTTTGACAGGTCGTAAATCAGCTGTAAACATTCAATATCAGCAACCCTATTCTAATATTCTTAGAGAAGGCATTGTTAGAAAGAGATTAGGACAGTCTGTTTTAGAGATAGGCTACCATAGTTCAGTGGCATATGGTGATGAAGAACAGATGGCAGTGCTTCTTGTCAATGGTCTTTTAGGAGCCTTTCCTCATTCGAAACTATTTACCCAAGTGAGAGAAAAAGAAGGACTGGCCTATACGGTATCAAGTCATTTGGATCTCTTTAGTGGATTTTTACGATTGTTTGCTGGAATTGATCGGCAAAATCGAAACAAAGTAAGAAAATTGATGAATCATCAGTTGCTTGACATAAAAAATGGCAAGTTTACAGATAAGGAAATTGATCAGACTAAACAAATGATTCGTAGATCCTTACTACTAGCTCAGGATAATCAAGATTCTATTGTCGATAAATATTATCTGTCAACTTTTTTTGGGAAGGCGAATCTTGACACAAAAATTTTAATCGATAAGCTTGAACAAGTTGATAGAGAAGCAATTTGTGAAGCAGCAAACAGTTTTAAGTTGCAGGCTATTTATTTTATGGAAGGAGCAGAATGACCAGACCTACTTTTCAAAAGAAATATTATCCTGCTGTAAAAGAAACTTTGTATCAAACTAGCTTAGAAAATGGTTTGATAGTTACTTTACTACCTAAAAAGGACTTTAACGAGGTTTATGGAGTTGTGAGTGTCCAAGTCGGTTCTGTTGACACAAGGTTTACAGTAGATGATAAGGGCTTACAACAATATCCTCAAGGGATCGCTCATTTCTTAGAACATAAGCTTTTTGAAAGAGAAGATTCTGGAGATGTTATGGCAGCTTTTACAGAGCTAGGGGCTGAAAGTAATGCCTTTACGAGCTTTACAAATACTAGCTATCTTTTCTCGACTTCTGAAAATGTTCTAGAGTGCTTAGATTTACTTGAAGAACTTGTCACTACCTTCAATATGACTGAAGAATCAGTGGAGCGCGAAAAGGATATCATTCAACAGGAAAGAGAGATGTATCAGGATGATCCGGATTCTTGTCTATTTTTCAAGACTCTGGCAAATCTCTATCCAGAAAGTCCTTTAGCTTCAGATATTGTCGGTAGTGAAAACTCCATTGATGCTATTTGTCTGAAGGATTTGAAAGAGAACTTTAAAGAGTTTTACAGACCTGTCAATAGTAATATCTTTTTGGTCGGTAATTTTAAACTTGAACTTCTTGAAGATTATTTTACTAAGAAATCTTATCTTCAAGAGAAAAAACATGAGTTTAAAAGAGAACAAATATCTTTACATCCTGTAAAGACTACTGAAAGTTTACGGATGGACGTAGCTTCTCCAAAATTAGCGATCGGCATTAGAGGAAATAAAGAAATCGGAAATCGAGATCAGTATCGTTATCATCTTTTATTGAAATTGTTGTTTACAATGATGTTTGGTTGGACTTCACAAAGATTTCAAAAATTATATGAGACAGGTAAACTGGATGCTTCCCTGTCTCTAGAAATAGAAGTTGATCCTCGTTTCCATTTTGTGATATTAACAATGGATACAAAGGAACCTGTGGCACTTTCTCATCAATTTCGCAAAGCTATTCGCAATTTTGTTAAAGATGAGGATGTAACTGAGGATCACTTGGATATTGTAAAAACTGAGATGTATGGAGAATTTCTTCATAGTATGGATTCCCTAGAATACATTGCTACTCAGTATCATCCAACTAAGACAGGCTCGACCCTGTTTGACCTTCCTAAACTTTTGCAGGAAATTACTCTAGAGGATGTTCTAGAAGCAGGACATGATTTGATAGATAATAGCGACATGGTTGATTGTACAATTTTCCCGATATAATCGCTAGAAAATACACTAGAAAGAAGGAATGTTAAGTATGAGAAAAAAAACAATTGGCGAGGTCTTACGCCTTGCAAGGATTAACCAAGGATTGAGCTTGGAGGAATTGCATAGAAAGACGGATATTCAGCTGGATTTGTTGGAGGCACTGGAAACAGATGATTTTGACAAACTACCGAGTACTTTTTATGCTCGCTCTTTTTTGAGAAAATATGCTTGGGCGGTTGAATTAGATGAACATATTGTTCTAGATGCCTATGATTCAGGTAGTATGATTACTTATGAAGAGGTAGATGTTGATGAGATTGAGCTTTCAGGACGTAGACGTTCAAATCGCAAAAAGAATTCATTTCTCCCGCTATTTTATTTTATTCTCTTGTCTTTATCAATTTTAATTTTTGTAACCTACTATGTGTGGAACTACATTCAAACACAACCAACTGCACCAGCTACAGCGAGTTATAGTGTGGTGAGTTCAACAAGTAGCTCTAGTAGTGTAGCATCAAGTAGTAGTCAAGCTACTAGTTCATCAAGTTCGAGTGAGGCAACTACTTTGACTGTTTCAGGTCAGGGAGATACTTTATCAGTGGAATATAAGACATCTAAAGATTCTGCGGATCTTCAATTATCTGTAACAGATACAACAAGCTGGATTAGTGTTTCGGATACTGATTTAGCAGGAGGAGTGACTCTTGAACCTAATAATAAAACAGCCAAAACAACCATTTCTAAAGGATCTCCAGTAACCATAACATTGGGTGTTGTTAAAGGAGTATCGGTGAAAATTGATAATAAGGAAATTGACACTTCAAAATTAACTGGTCAAACTGGTTGGATTACTCTAACATTAAGTTCAAACTAAAGGAAGGATAACATGAAAAAAGAGAATATTCCTAATATGCTTACGCTTGGTAGAATTTTATTTATTCCGATTTTTATTCTCCTTCTATCAGTTGGACCATCTCCTGTGTTACATAAAATAGCAGCAGTTATTTTTGCTATTGCCAGTATCACTGACTATCTAGATGGTTATTTAGCTAGAAAATGGCAAGTGGTTAGTAATTTCGGAAAGTTTGCGGATCCAATGGCTGATAAATTATTGGTCATGTCAGCCTTTATTATGTTGGTTGGTCTAAAGATGGCACCAGCTTGGGTGGTAGCAATAATTATTTGTCGTGAACTTGCTGTCACTGGTTTACGCTTGCTCTTAGTTGAAACAGGAGGTACTGTTCTAGCTGCTGCTATGCCTGGAAAAATCAAGACATTTAGTCAGATGTTTGCGATTATATTCTTGCTACTTCACTGGAATGTGCTTGGTCAGATAACTCTTTATATTGCCTTGTTCTTCACAATTTATTCTGGTTATGATTATTTCAAGGGAAGCGCATATTTGTTTAAAGGAACCTTTCGTTAGATATGGAATCGATTATTGAGATAAAAGACCTGTCTTTTCGATATCAGGCAGATCAAGAACATTATGATGTTCATAACATTTCGTTTCACGTGAAACGTGGAGAATGGTTGTCAATCGTTGGTCATAATGGTAGTGGAAAATCAACGACAGTTCGTTTGATTGACGGATTACTTGAGGCAGAATCTGGAGAAATTTGGATAGACGGTGACTGCCTAACTCCAGAAAATGTCTGGGAAAAAAGACGTAAGATTGGTATGGTCTTTCAAAATCCTGATAACCAATTCGTAGGAGCAACTGTTGAAGACGACGTTGCTTTTGGACTGGAAAATCAAGGAATCCCACTTGAAGAGATGAAGAAACGCGTTTCTGAGGCTTTATCATTGGTTGGGATGGCTGAATTTGCTAAAAAGGAACCATCTCGTTTATCAGGAGGTCAGAAACAGAGAGTAGCTATTGCAGGAGTTGTAGCTCTGCGACCAGATATTTTAATCTTGGATGAGGCTACAAGTATGTTGGACCCAGAAGGACGACTAGAGTTGATTAAGATAGTCCAGAAGATTCGCCAAGACCACCAGATGACAGTTATCTCTATTACGCATGATTTAGATGAGGTGGCCATGAGTGACCGTGTTTTAGTGATGAAAAAAGGAGAGGTCGAGTCAACAAGCACTCCTAGAGAATTATTTTCTAGGTCAGATTTAAATCAAATTGGCTTAGATCAACCCTTTGTCAACCAATTGAAAGAATCATTACGTACTAGTGGTTTGAATTTGCCAGAGTTCTATCTTACAGAAGAGGAACTTGAGGAGGCTTTATGGGAATTATTCTAGAGAATGTTAGTTATACGTATCAGGAAGGAACACCCTTTGCTTCAGCTGCCTTGTCCGACGTCAGTTTGTCAATAGAGGATGGCTCTTATACTGCCATTATTGGGCATACAGGAAGTGGGAAATCTACAATTCTACAACTCTTGAATGGTTTGTTGGTTCCTACAGAGGGAAGTGTTCGTGTCTTTGATACATTGATTACATCAACATCCGTCAATAAGCAAATTCGTCAAATTCGTAAACAAGTTGGGTTGGTATTTCAGTTTGCAGAGAATCAAATTTTTGAGGAGACTGTCTTAAAAGATGTGGCTTTTGGCCCTCAAAATTTTGGAGTTTCTGTAGAAGAGGCAGAAGCTATTGCGCGTGAAAAACTAGCTTTAGTAGGAATCGATGAATCACTCTTTGAACGAAGTCCATTTGAACTTTCAGGTGGCCAGATGAGAAGGGTTGCTATTGCTGGAATTTTGGCGATGGAGCCTAGCATTTTGGTCTTAGACGAACCAACAGCTGGTTTGGATCCAATTGGTCGAAAAGAGTTGATGGCCTTGTTTAAAAAGCTTCATCAAGATGGCATAACAATTGTTTTAGTAACCCACCTTATGGATGATGTGGCCGAATTTGCTGACCAAGTTTATGTGATGGAAAAAGGGAAACTAGTTAAGGGTGGGAAACCAGGTCTTGTCTTTCAAAATGTCGAATTTATGGAAAAAATCCAATTGGGTGTTCCTAAAATCACACGATTTGCTCAAAGGCTAGTTGACAGAGGAATTTCTTTCGAACAATTGCCGATAACGATAGAGGAGTTTAAGGAGTTTATCAATGGATAATATGATTTTAGGTCGATACATACCAGGAAATTCGATTATTCATCGTCTAGATCCTCGTAGTAAGTTAGTAGCAATGATTTTATTGATCATCATCGCTTTTTGGGCCAATAATCCAATTACAAATCTCATACTCTTCATTGCAACAGGCATATTTGTCGTTTTATCAGAAGTTCCCTTATCTTTTTTTATAAAAGGTTTGCGATCTATGTTTTTTCTGATTGCTTTTACAACCCTTTTTCAACTGTTCTTTATCTCTGGTGGTCACGTCTTGTTCGAGATGGGATTTATAAAAATCACAAGCTATGGTATTGAGCAGGCAGGAATTATTTTTTGTCGCTTTGTGTTGATTATTTTTTTCTCAACCTTGCTAACCTTGACGACTATGCCACTAAGTTTGGCAACAGCAGTTGAATCCTTGCTTGGACCTTTAAAAAGATTTAAAGTTCCAGTTCATGAGATTGGGCTCATGTTGTCTATGAGTTTGCGATTTGTACCAACCTTGATGGATGATACGATTCGCATTATGAATGCTCAAAAGGCGCGTGGTGTTGATTTTGGAGAAGGAAATGTAATCCAAAAAGTTAAGGCTATGATACCTATTTTGATTCCTTTGTTCGCTACAAGTTTGAAAAGAGCAGATTCTCTTGCTACAGCCATGGAAGCTAGAGGCTATCAAGGCGGGAATGGACGCAGTCAGTATCGACAGTTAAATTGGATGAATAGAGACAGTATGGCGCTATTATTTGTTTGTGTATTGGGTGCAATTCTATTTTTGCTAAAATCTTAGAATGTAATATGGGGTAGAGGTATGAATCGTTTTAAAAAATCAAAATATATCATTGTTCTATTTGTCGTTATACTAGTAGTTTCTGTTTTTTTAGTGACAACACAATCCAGTGCAGTTGTGACAAAAGCTGGAGATGGAATTTCATTGGTCGATAGAATAGTGCAAAAGCCTTTTCAATGGCTTTCTTCCGTAAAATCTGATTTAGGTCGTTTGACCAGAACCTATAACGAGAATGAAACTCTCAAAAAAGAACTCTATCAGATGAAGAAGGAAACGAATGAAGCAGACAGTCTGAAGGAAGAAAATGAGCAACTACGTCAGTTATTGGATATGAAGTCAAAATTGAGTGCAACCAAGTTAATTGCTTCTGACGTCATCATGAGAACTCCTGCAACCTGGAAACAAGAGTTGACAATTGATGCAGGTTCTCAACAAGGTGTGACCAGTAATATGCTTGTGATTGCTGGTGGGGGACTAATTGGAAGCGTGGGAAAGGTTGAAGATAACTCTACTGTGGTCAACTTATTGACCAATGCGGAAAATACGGACAAAATCTCCGTTAAAATCCAGCATGGTTCCACTAGTATATATGGCATTATTATTGGGTACGACAAAGAAAAAGATTTGCTGAAAATTAGTCAGTTAAACAGTAGTAGCGACATTAGTAAAGGCGATAAGGTCGTAACTGGTGGTCTTGGTAATTTTAATGCTACTGACATTCCAGTAGGTGAGGTCGAATCTGTGACGCATAGCAATGACTATCTGACAAGAGAGGTGTTAGTCAAACTTCAGTCTGATTCAATGAATACCAAAGTCGTAGAGTTAGTGGGGAACCCATCATGAGACTGTTGAAGCAGATAGGGATGTTTTTACTCTTGCCTATAGTTGTCTTAATAGACAGTCATTTAGGGCAATTTGTAAATAGTTTTTTTCCACATTTTCAAATTGTGAGCCACTTTATCTTCATCTTCTTGTTGTTTGAAACAATAGAAGTATCTGAGTATCTGTTTTTAGCTTATTGCCTAGTTCTAGGGCTTATATATGATATTTATTTCTTCCATTTGATTGGAATCGCTAGTCTTCTTTTTGTGATTATTGGTGCAATCATTTATAAAAATAATGCGATTATTTTATCAAATAGATGGACTAGACTATTAGCTATTTTAATGATGACTTTCTCTTTTGAATTTGGTAGTTTTCTTCTAGCGCAAATGATTGGATTAACTGCTGAAAGTATAACAGTCTTTATCGTTTATGGTCTAGTTCCGTCAATGATATTAAACTGTTTATGGATGTTAGTTTTCCAGTTTATTTTTGAAAAAATATATCTATAAGAAAGAAACAAAACTGTAATAAAGGCGTAATATTTATTAGGCCTTTTTTTGATATACTAGTATTGTCTTAAAAGAAGGAGTATTCACACTTATGAAGAAAAAAATCCTAGCATCACTTTTGTTAAGTACAGTATTGGTCTCACAAGGAGCTGTTCTTTCAAGTGTTAAAGCAAATACAACAGATGAAAAGATTGCTGCTCAAGATAGTAAAATTAGTAACTTGACAGCTCAACAGAAAGAAGCTCAAAAACAAGTAGACGAAATTCAAACTAAAGTTTCAGCTATTCAATCAGAGCAAGAAAAATTGCAATCTGAAAACGAAAAACTTCAAGAAGAATCTAAAAAACTTGAAGGTGAAATCGCAGAGCTTTCAAAAAATATTGTAGCTCGTAATGCATCGCTTGAAAACCAAGCTCGTAGTGCACAAACGAACGGAACTGCTACAAGCTACATCAATACGATTATTAACTCTGACTCAATCACAGAAGCTATTTCTCGTGTAGCAGCTATGAGTGAAATCGTATCAGCAAACAATAAAATGTTGCAGCAACAAAAAGAAGATAAGAAAGCTATCTCTGAAAAACAAGTTGCAAACAACGAAGCAATCAATACAGTCATTGCTAACCAACAAACACTTGCTGACGATGCTCAAGCTTTGACAACAAAACAAGCAGAATTGAAAGTAGCAGAATTGAACCTTGCAGCTGAGAAAGCTACTGCAGAAGGTGAAAAAGCAAGCTTGTTGGAGCAAAAAGCAGCAGCAGAAGCAACAGCAAAAGCGGCAGCGGAAGCTGAAGCAGCTTACCGAGCTCAACAAACTAGCCAACGTCAATCAGTTGCAGCTTCAGCTAACACAAGCTTTGCTGCGCAAGTACAAGCGGCTTCATCATCAAGCAATGAAGCACCAAGCTACACTCCTGTAGCAACTCGTCCAACATACAGTACCAATGCCTCAACTTATCCAGTTGGAGAGTGTACATGGGGTGCTAAGACATTAGCTCCTTGGGCTGGAGATTACTGGGGTAACGGAGGACAGTGGGCTACAAGTGCAGCGGCAGCAGGCTTCCGTACTGGTTCTCAGCCACAAGTTGGTGCGATTGCTTGCTGGAATGATGGTGGTTATGGTCACGTAGCGGTTGTTACAGCTGTTTCATCTACAACTAACATTCAAGTATCAGAATCTAACTATGGTGGAGACCGTACAATTGGTAACAAACGTGGATGGTTTAATCCAACTACATCACAAGGATACGTTACTTACATCTATCCAAACTAATGAAAAATTGAGACTCAGATTGGGTCTCTTTTCTTATTTATAAGATGGTGAAATCCCAAGTTTTCGCTAAATTCCCAAATTAAGTTCCACCGCTAGTAAAAGTGGAAGTTAATCTGATAAAAATCCTAAAAACCAGTGGAATTCCGTGTCAGAGTAAATTCCACTGGTTTTACTAATGCTTGATTTCATCGCTTCTGTAGCCGAAAAGAATCGAAAAAAAGAGCGCACAAAATCTCCTCACCTGAAAGCGTTTCAGATTAAGTTTCGCTATGGTGGAAGTTAGTGTGAGACGTTTGAATGGGGTTAAAGATTAGTTTTTAGATCTTATGTTGGAGTAATTTAGAAGACTGACAAACGTCTTCTGCAGGTATTTTAGAAATGCCGAGAAGCTTAGGAATCTCTTCTCCGTAAGTAAAGGCAAAGAGTTCATAGGCTGACTTTCCATTCAAAGCAGCGCGTTTGACGCTATTGACATGTGAACAAACGAGATTGATGTCCTCTTGAGTTAAATTGTTAAAGGAAGTTCCCTTAGGTAGAATGTCGCGAATCAGCGTGTGATTTTTCTCAATTCTGCCTTTCTGGTCAGAGCGATTAGGGTCACAAAAGAAAAGCTTACTCTCTCCTCGCACATCCATTTCGATGTCATCAACCCTGGCAAACTCTCCTCCATTATCTGTCAGAATGACAGGGAAGAGTTGGAAGAAATCATTGTCGGCTTGGTGAAGAGTGTTCTTGATGTCATAGAGGTGTTTGGTAACCTCAAGGGCAGTTTTATTCTCCAGAAGTCTAGCGAAGATAAAGTTACAGAAAGATAGATTGAAGGTGAGTAGGACTTTACCTCCCATTCTGCCCATAACTGTGTCCATTTCCAGCCAAGATTCTAGTTGATTAAGTGCTAAATAGTTTTGGAAATCCTCATAGGACCGTCCTTTTTTATCTTCTTTAGGGATGGAAGGTAGCTTACTTTTTCGTCTTTCTTTAAATTTAACGGCTCTGACTAGGTCAATAGGAGCGATAGATAGGTATCCCTTTCGGATATGTCGATAGACGGTTGAGGAGCTAACATCAATATTGTGAGTTTTCAGGATATGATAGATGTGTTGTCCCTTTTTAACACCATCAGAAATGACTTTGTCCATGTCCCAGAAGGTCTTGGAATTGAGAGGAGTGCCTTCACGAGCTTCGCCAAGAGTTTGTTCGTACTGCTTTTGAGCTTGTTTAGCGAGGTAGAAGATTTTCTGATAGCCACAGTTTTGTCTTCTTTTAGGACATCCATTACAGACAAAGGGAGCTTTATCAAGTAGAGGGCAAGGAATGTTGTTATAGGTAGAGTCTCTAATTTGTTTGTTTCGTTTGACTTCTTTAGAAACAGTAGTCGGGTCTTTTAGAATAAGTTGCCCAATAGCTTTGAAGGTTTCACCGCGCTCTAAACTTAGCTGGATGTCATTACGGTCTGAAAGGGTAAGGTGTTTATGTTTTGTCATAGTGGACCTCATTTCTAACTCAAACGTCTCACACTTAATTCCACCATAAAAATCCGTTTTAGACTAATTTCCACTTTGGTCAGGCAAGTGGAAGTTACTTTGAGAAATTACCCACGACAAGTTTTCATCGAAAAACTAACAAAATTACTTGAAAAAAAGATTCAACTATGGTAGAATGAAACTTGTCGTGTGAACGATAATACTCATTCTTGATGAATTGTGAAACAGTTGCCCTTGGGTCGTTTTGCGAGTTGAAGTCAAGAAGAGGAAAAAAACAAAAAGGAGAAATACTCATGGCAGTAATTTCAATGAAACAACTTCTTGAGGCTGGTGTACACTTTGGTCACCAAACTCGTCGCTGGAACCCTAAGATGGCTAAATACATCTTTACAGAGCGTAACGGAATCCACGTTATCGACTTGCAACAAACTGTAAAATACGCTGATCAAGCATACGACTTCATGCGTGATGCAGCAGCTAACGATGCAGTTGTATTGTTTGTTGGTACTAAGAAACAAGCGGCTGATGCAGTTGCTGAAGAAGCAGTACGTTCAGGTCAATACTTTATCAACCACCGTTGGTTGGGTGGAACTCTTACAAACTGGGGAACAATCCAAAAACGTATTGCTCGTTTGAAAGAAATTAAACGTATGGAAGAAGATGGAACTTTCGAAGTTCTTCCTAAGAAAGAAGTTGCACTTCTTAATAAACAACGTGCACGTCTTGAAAAATTCTTGGGTGGTATCGAAGATATGCCTCGTATCCCAGATGTTATGTACGTAGTTGACCCACATAAAGAGCAAATCGCTGTTAAAGAAGCTAAAAAATTGGGAATCCCAGTTGTAGCGATGGTTGACACAAATACTGATCCAGATGATATCGATGTAATCATCCCAGCTAACGATGATGCTATCCGCGCTGTTAAATTGATCACAGCTAAATTGGCTGACGCTATCATCGAAGGACGTCAAGGTGAAGATGCAGCAGCAGTTGAAGCAGAATTTGCAGCTTCAGAAGCTCAAGCAGATTCAATTGAAGAAATCGTTGAAGTTGTAGAAGGCGACAACGCTTAATTCATATAAATAGTAATTACCTAGGAGGGCGGGGCTTAGCCCGGCTCTCCTATTTTTAAAAAATATAGGAGAATCAAAATGGCAGAAATTACAGCTAAACTTGTAAAAGAGTTGCGTGAAAAATCTGGTGCCGGTGTTATGGACGCTAAAAAAGCGCTTGTAGAAACAGACGGTGACATCGAAAAAGCGATTGAATTGCTTCGTGAAAAAGGTATGGCTAAGGCAGCTAAGAAGGCTGACCGTGTTGCTGCAGAAGGTTTGACTGGTGTTTATGTTAACGGTAATGTTGCAGCAGTTATTGAAGTAAACGCTGAAACTGACTTCGTTGCGAAAAACGCTCAATTCGTTGAATTGGTAAATACTACAGCTAAAGTTATTGCTGAAGGAAAACCTGCTAATAATGAAGAAGCACTTGCTTTGACAATGCCTTCAGGTGAAACTCTTGAAGCTGCATACGTATCTGCAACAGCAACTATCGGAGAAAAAATCTCATTCCGTCGCTTTGCATTGATTGAAAAAACAGACGCACAACACTTTGGAGCTTACCAACATAACGGTGGACGTATCGGTGTTATTTCAGTTGTTGAAGGTGGAGACGAAGCACTTGCTAAACAATTGTCAATGCACATCGCAGCGATGAAACCAACAGTTCTTTCTTATAAAGAATTGGATGAGCAATTCGTTAAAGATGAGTTGGCACAATTGAACCACGTTATCGACCAAGACAACGAAAGCCGTGCAATGGTTAACAAACCAGCTCTTCCACATTTGAAGTATGGATCAAAATCTCAATTGACTGATGAAGTGATTGCTCAAGCTGAAGCTGACATCAAAGCTGAATTGGCTGCAGAAGGTAAACCAGAAAAAATCTGGGACAAAATCATCCCAGGTAAAATGGATCGCTTCATGCTTGACAACACTAAAGTTGACCAAGCTTACACACTTCTTGCACAAGTTTACATCATGGATGACAGCAAGACAGTTGAAGCATACCTTGAATCAGTTAACGCTTCAGTAGTTGAGTTTGCTCGCTTTGAAGTTGGTGAAGGTATCGAAAAAGCTGCAAACGACTTCGAAGCTGAAGTTGCAGCTACAATGGCAGCAGCCTTGAATAACTAATAAAAAAGTAAGGAAGCTAATT
>NZ_JAPVZO010000030.1:0-26365 GCF_041432445.1 Streptococcus sp. 27098_8_69
ACGCTACAACTACACCTAGATTAACGCCACCGGAAGAAATACTGATTTCGGGATATGCAATCTCAGGTACTACAAACAAAGCATTAGAGGAAACTAACATCACTATTTCTGCTCCCAACATAGCACTTCAAACTGTGGAAACAGAAAATGATGGATATTTCTACACACATTTGATAAAAGGACTTACCTATACATTAGTTGCAAAAGACTTTAAAGTAAGGCTCACAGCAAATAGTAATAATAACCTTCAAATTGAAAATATTTTAGGTCGTTTTTCAGCAGGAAAACAAACAATTATTGATTCAGGAGAAGTAATTCTTCAACCTTCAGTTGCCGTATTTGATACTATTGTCGATTATACCGTGTCTGATAAAGAACACCATGTAACTTTAGCAGAAGAACGGAAACTAAATTCTGGTGATATTATTGTACTACCAGCAAATGGAACCTACCCTAGTGGTTTTGCTTTCAAAGTTATCTCTTCAAATATTGTTAATGGTAAGACTGAGATAGTTGTGACAGATGCTAAACTCGACGAAGTTACAAAGAATATTTCATATCATGAAAAATTTGATGTAGATCAGGCAACATTTAAACCAGCAGAAGGCGTTACAGTTACTGAAGAGGGATCTGACCAATGGAATCGTTCAGTTTCAATTTCTGCAACTAAAAAATTACATACTAGGATTTCTGGAATAGATGTCGATCTCATTATAAAGGGTAGTGTTGAAGCTGATATTCAACTTGTAAATAATAAGTTATATGTGAAGCCAGCATTAGACATCGAGTTGTCTTCTAAATATAATGCAAAAGCTACAATTAATGCAGAAGTTAAAGTTGGTGAGCTAGTATTCACTTCTCAAACTGGAGTAAATATACAAACTGAGCTTTACCTTTTTGTCAATGCTAGTGGTTCTTTAGACATAAAAACAAAATCTAATTTTGGAGTATCCGCAGAAATTGGTCTAAAAGACAAGAACCCTTACTATGTTCCAAACATCAGTCTTAGTAACAAAATTGATGTGGATATGAATGCTTTGTTAAAGATTGGACCTAAAACTATAATACGTCCAAGATTCCTGAATTTATCAATAGTTTCATTCGATACTTCTGTAGGTTTAGGTCTGGAAGGACAGTTTCATGCTTCTGTAACACAAAAAAACACAGAAAATCCAATTCTTGATAACGCTAATGGAAAAGTTCTCTTATTTGGAGACTATACTATGGGATACAATATAGATGCCTGGATTTATAAGGGAAGCGGAAAATTCATCGAAAACAAACGTTTCTTTGAGATTCCAATAAGCAAAGGGGAATACAGCTCAAAAGCTACCCAAGCAAGCCATTATCACAATATTAATAATAATATAGAAGGCGGAACAACTTCTTCGAATACTATATCCAATACCAATTCCCATCTCTATAGTTTAAAAGATTATCCATTTTACAAGCGGTTACTTGAAAATACTGCTAATAATTCAGGCCGTGATGCCTCGTTTA
This sequence comes from Streptococcus sp. 27098_8_69, assembly GCF_041432445.1. Lineage (NCBI taxonomy): Bacteria > Bacillati > Bacillota > Bacilli > Lactobacillales > Streptococcaceae > Streptococcus > Streptococcus sp. 27098_8_69. Next base: position 1,501 of record NZ_JAPVZO010000030.1, read on the forward strand.
CAAGATCTGTTGGACGACCAGTTACTTATACCCTGTATGACATAAATCAAGATGGTCTGCCAGAGCTTATCTTTTTAGCAGATAACCATCCTATTTCAGTCTGGACTTGGACCGGTTGGACCAATCAAAACCCACACCCGGATGTAGTTAGTGTTGCTGATATAGCTGAACTATGGGGTATCACCAAAGAACAAAAAATGACTATATATCAAGATGGTACAATAAAAATAACTTATTATAAGGAAGATTTTTACGATAAAGATAAAAAACATTATAATATTATAAGAAAAGGGGTGATGGGTCCATTTACTGATAAACAATATTATGAGAGTAGTTGGACCACAGACTTTGCATACTTCTATAATGTTAACAATATTGATGAACATATTAGTTTAGCAGATTTAAATACCAAATATATTAAATCCCCAGAAGTGGACTTTAGCAAATATCCTCAAAATATTTTGAGAGACTATTACGGTGATAAAACCTTCACACCATATCTTTCTAAGACAGTTGACCTTACAAAATGGCTAGGATATAAGTATTTATTAGAAGATTTATCACAAAACGAAAGAGACAGTCAACAAACTGGTGCTGGTGGTTTAGCAAGCAATCTAAAACCTTTAATTAATTCTCCTGTTCAATATGCTTTCTATGATATTGATGGAAATGGAACACCTGAATTAATTTTTAAAGCGTCTGATATAATCTTGTATATCGTAACCAGTACTGTACAAACTAGACAAGAGTCTGCCTCAGGAACATATGGTAAAGGTAATGTTACTTATCTAGAATTTTCCCAACCGCCATTAGCTATTTCTGTGAACCCTATAACTCCAGTTTACTATTTCTATGACAAAGAAACAGGACAGGAAAAATATAGTAGAACTGATGGTGGAATCAAGATTTATAAAGATGGCACCATCCGATACTATGCCCCTGATCCTGAATTACAATACTCTACCAATAAGAGAGCAAATCAAAGAACTATTGCCTACTATAGAATTAACAAGGATAAAGCTGTGACCTATCTACTAGGATATTTCCAAAGCAATCGTGAAAATGGTCTAGAAAATTATTATAATCTTTCAAATACTGAACATTACACGCTAGACGAATTAGATCAAAATTACATTCACTCTGAAGAAATTGATTATAATTCACTTGTGTGGAAAAACTTAGTAGATTTTAATAGTGATAACCTAAATGCTGCCTAACATGTGAAAAGATTAAACAATATTAATTGGTTATTTGTAACAATTTGTTTAATTGAGGAAACAAAAATGCTAACTAGTAATTTTAACCTACTAGTTAGCATTTTTGGCTCTTTGTCAACTGTAGTGGGTTGAAGAAAAGCTAAGCTCGAGAAAGGATACATTCCGTCCTTTCTTTTTTGATGTTCAGAACGATATAGTGGATTGAAATAAGATGTGAACAAAGAGATTAGGAAATTCAAATCAATTTCTAGTAATGTTTTAAAATCTGTAGCGTACTATTCTAGATTCAATCTACTATAAAAATCCGTTTTTTGAAGTTTTCAAAGTTCCTAAAACCAAAGGCATTTCGTTTGATGAGTTTAATGAGATTATTAGTCGCTTCCGAATTGGCGTTAGAATAGGGTAATTGAAGAGCGTTGACAATCTTCTCTTTATCCTTGAGAAAGGTTTTAAAGACAGTCTGAAAAAGAGGAAGAGCCTCCTTTAGATTGTCCTCAATGAGTCCGAAAAATTTCTCCGGTTCCTTATTCTGAAAGTGAAAAAGCAAGAGTTGATAGAGATGATAGTGGTGTTTCAAGTTTTCTGAATAGCTCAAAAGCTTGTCTAGAATTTCTTTATTGGTTAAGTGCATGCGAAAAGTAGGACGATAAAAACGTTTATCGCTAAGTGTCCGACTATCTTGTTGAATGAGTTTCCAGTAGCGCTTGATAGCCTTGTATTCATGGGATTTTCTATCGAATTGGTTCATAATTTGAACACGAACTCGACTTATAGCTCGGCTTAAGTGCTGAACAATGTGGAAACGATCAAGTACAATTTTTGCATTAGGAAAAAGCTGTTTAGCTAAGGTATAGTAAGGGCTAAACATATCCATAGTAATGATTTTCACCTGACAACGAACGGCTCGATTGTAGCGCAGAAAGTGATTTCGGATGATAGCTTGTGTTCTTCCATCAAGAATAGTAATGATATTGAGCTGATCAAAATCTTGTGCAATAAAGCTCATCTTTCCCTTGGTAAAGGCGTACTCGTCCCAAGACATAAACTCTGGAAGACGAGAAAAATCATGCTTAAAGTGGAAGTTGTTGAGCTTTCGAATGACAGTTGAAGTTGAAATGGCCAGCTGATGAGCAATATCAGTCATAGAAGTTTTTTCAACTAACTTTTGAGCAATTTTTTGGTTGATAATACGGGGAATTTGATGATTCTTCTTGACGATAGAAGTTTCAGCGACCGCCATTTTCGAGCAATGATAGCATTTGAAACGGCGTTTTTTAAGAAGAATTCTGGTAGGCATACCAGTCGTCTCAAGGTAAGGAATTTTAGAAGATTTTTGAAAATCATATTTCTTCATTTGACTTCCACACTCAGGGCAAGATGGGGCGTCGTAGTCCAGTTTAGCGATGATTTCTTTGTGAGTATCCCTATTAACAACATCTACAAATTGGATATTAGGGTCTTTAATGTCTAGTAATTTTGTGATAAAATGTAATTGTTCCATATGATTCTTTCTAATGATGGTTTGGTCGCTTTTCATTATAGATGATATGGGACTTTTTTTCTACACAAAAATAGGCTCCATAATATCTATAGGGGATTTACCCACTACAAATATTATAGAGCCATTTTTATCCCGACCTTTTGAATCTAATAAAATTTCTTCTTAATCATTGAACGTTGAAAGTTTGATGCCGCTAAACTCAAGGCAATTGCTAGGCTAAAAGCTAAGACTGTATTAAACTTGAGGGCTAAAAAGATAAAGCTAAACAAGGCTAAAAAGACGCAAAAACAAGCAATGTTTACAAAGAAAAGAACTTCCTTCAAACTAGCAACGGAAGTGGTTTCTGGAACATAGTCTTGGTATAGCGTTGTTTGAGTTTCCTCTTCTTCAAACTCATACGATTGATATTTTCTTACGGGCATGATTCTCTCCTTAACAATACTCTTTCATTTTACCATTTTTCAAGAAAAAAATTATTACAGTAAGGTTACAAAAAGAATAAGTAAATTTATCATTTTAGGGAATAGCTGATTTTTCAGAAATGTGGTATAATTTTTCTTATGGAAAAGATTATTATTACAGCAACTGCTGAAAGCATTGAACAAGTAAAAGAATTACTAGAGGCGGGAGTTGACCGTATCTATGTCGGTGAGAAAGATTTTGGGCTTCGTCTACCAAAGACTTTTTCTTATGATGAACTGAGAACCATCGCTGGTCTGGTTCATGATGCAGGTAAGGAATTGATCGTAGCGGTCAATGCTCTTATGCATCAGGATATGATGGATCGTATCAAGCCCTTCCTTGATTTCTTGGAAGAAATTAAAATAGACTACATTACAGTTGGGGATGCGGGTGTCTTTTATGTTGTCAATCGCGATGGTTATTCTTTTAAAACCATCTATGATGCCTCAACCATGGTCACAAGCAGCCGTCAGATCAATTTTTGGGGACAAAAAGCAGGAGCGTCAGAAGCAGTTTTGGCGCGTGAAATCCCGTCTGCTGAACTTTTCAAAATGCCTGAAATTTTAGAAATTCCTGCTGAGATCTTGGTATACGGTGCTAGTGTTATCCACCATTCGAAGCGTCCACTCTTGCAAAACTACTATAATTTCACACAGATTGACGATGAAAAATCTCGTCAACGTGATTTGTTCTTGGCCGAGCCTAGTGATCCAGAGAGTCATTACTCTATTTTTGAAGACAATCATGGAACTCACATTTTTGCCAACAACGACCTTGATTTGATGACCAAATTGCCAGAGTTGGTGGAGCATGGTTTCACTCATTGGAAGCTAGAAGGACTTTATACTCCAGGTCAAGATTTTGTTGAGATTGCAAAACTCTTCATCCAAGCCCGTAGCTTGATTCAAGAGGGAAGCTTTACGCATGACCAAGCCTTCTTGTTGGATGAGCAAGTCCGTAAACTCCATCCAAAAAATCGTTTCCTTGACACAGGATTTTACGATTACGATCCTGACATGGTTAAATAAGAATCAGAAACCCGAAATAAAATGTTCGGGTTTTTCTAGTGCAAGGATGAATTTAAAGCGTATTCATGTTATAATAAAAGTAGCTTTTTGTTTGGAGGTGTTTAAGTGGAAAATCTGAAAAAAATAGCAGGCATCAAGGCTGCTGAGTTCGTAACCAACGGAATGGTTGTAGGACTTGGAACAGGCTCGACTGCCTATTATTTCGTAGAGGAGATCGGACGTAGAATTAAAGAAGAAGGACTTCAAATTACAGCCGTAACGACCTCGAGTGTAACGACAAAACAGGCACAAGGATTGAATATCCCACTTAAGTCGATTGACGAGGTGGATGAGGTTGATGTGACTGTTGATGGAGCTGATGAGGTAGATCGCCAGTTTAATGGTATCAAAGGAGGCGGTGGAGCGCTTCTAATGGAAAAAGTAGTTGCGACCCCAACCAAACAGTATATCTGGGTGGTAGATGAGAGCAAAATGGTTGAGAAACTGGGCGCTTTCAAACTACCTGTCGAAGTTGTCCAATACGGAGCAGAACAGGTTTTCCGTCGTTTTGAAAAAGCTGGTTATAAGCCAAGTTTTCGTGAAAAAAATGGCCAACGCTTTGTGACGGATATGAAAAATTTCATTATTGATCTTGATTTAGGTGTTATTGAAGATCCGATTGCTTTTGGTCATCAACTGGATCTTCAGGTCGGTATTGTTGAGCACGGTTTATTTAATCAAATGGTTGATAAAGTCATTGTTGCAGGGCAAGCTGGCGTTCAGGTTTTAACTACAACAAAAGGGAAATAAAGGAGGCAAACGATGTCAAAATTTAAACGTATTCATTTGGTAGTGCTCGATTCTGTAGGAATCGGTGCAGCACCAGATGCTAATAACTTCGTCAATGCAGGAGTACCAGACGGAGCTTCTGATACACTAGGCCATATTTCAAAATCAGTTGGTTTGAATGTTCCTAATATGGCTAAGATTGGTCTTGGTAACATTGAGCGTGAAACAGCCCTTAAAACGGTTCCCGCAGAAGCAAATCCTAGCGGTTACTACACTAAACTTGAGGAAGTTTCACTAGGTAAAGACACTATGACCGGTCACTGGGAAATCATGGGGCTAAATATTACTGAGCCTTTCGATACTTTCTGGAATGGATTCCCAGAAGAAATCCTTACAAAGATTGAAGAATTCTCAGGTCGTAAAGTAATCCGTGAAGCAAATAAACCTTACTCAGGTACTGCTGTTATCGATGACTTTGGACCACGTCAAATGGAAACAGGCGAGTTGATCATCTATACATCAGCTGACCCGGTTCTTCAAATCGCGGCCCATGAAGACATTATTCCTTTGGATGAACTTTACCGTATTTGTGAGTACGCTCGTTCGATTACATTGGAACGTCCAGCTCTTCTAGGACGTATCATTGCCCGTCCATACGTTGGGGAGCCTGGAAACTTCACACGTACTGCAAATCGTCGTGACTTGGCTGTATCACCATTTGCTCCAACAGTTTTGGACAAACTCAACGAAGCAGGTATTGATACTTACTCAGTAGGTAAGATTAGCGATATCTTTAATGGTGCTGGGGTGAACCATGATATGGGCCACAATAAGTCAAATAGCCATGGAATTGATACGCTTTTGACAACAATGGGACTTGCTGAGTTTGAAAAAGGATTCTCATTCACTAACTTGGTCGACTTTGATGCCCTTTACGGTCACCGCCGTGATCCACATGGTTACCGCGACTGCTTGCACGAGTTTGATGAACGATTGCCAGAGCTTATCGCTGCTATGAGAGAAGATGATTTACTCATGATTACTGCAGACCATGGTAATGATCCTACTTATGCAGGAACGGACCATACTCGTGAATACATTCCACTTTTGGCCTACAGCCCATCACTAAAAGGAAATGGACACCTACCAATCGGTCATTTTGCTGATATTTCTGCGACAATCGCAGATAACTTTGGCGTAGATAAGGCTATGATTGGTGAAAGCTTCTTAGATAAATTGGTTTAAGATGACTCGCTTGACATTACTGGTTAGAGGGATCAATGTCGGTGGAAAACATAAGGTGGTCATGGCCCAGCTTCGTCAAGAATTGACAGAGTTGGGATTGGAAAATGTTGAAACCTACATCAATAGTGGCAATATTTTCTTTGATACTAGTATACCTAGAACTCAGTTGGTTGAGAGGCTACAGGATTTCTTTAAAGAACATTATCCATTTATCCAACGTTTTTCCTTGTTAAGTCAAGAAGACTACGAAGAGGAGCTTAGAACTCTTCCGGAATGGTGGTTCCAAGAAATGGCTCGAAAGGATGTTCTCTTCTACACTGAGGACTTAGATGTGGATCAAGTCATCGAGAAAGTGAACAGTTTGGAACTGGTCGATGAAGTGCTTCATTTTGGGAAACTAGGGATCTTCTGGGGTAAATTGTCAGAAGCTAGCTACTCTAAAACAGCTTATCATAAGCACTTGCTTAAGATGCCTTTCTATCGTAATATTACCATTCGTAACGCTAATACCTTTGACAAAATTGGTCAATTTTTAAAACATAAAAAAGGAGATAGACAATGACATTATTAGCAAAAATCAATGAAACAGCTGCTTTCTTGAAAGAAAAGGGAGTTGAAGCGCCGGAGTTTGGCTTGATTCTTGGTTCAGGACTTGGAGAATTAGCTGAAGAAATCGACAATCCAGTTGTTGTAGACTACGCTGAAATTCCAAACTGGGGACGTTCTACTGTTGTTGGACACGCTGGAAAATTGGTATACGGTGAGCTTGCAGGACGTAAGGTTTTGGCCCTTCAAGGTCGTTTCCACTTCTACGAAGGAAATCCTCTTGAAGTTGTGACTTTTCCAGTTCGTGTTATGAAAGTTTTGGGCTGTGAAGGTGTGATTGTAACCAACGCTGCTGGTGGTATTGGCTTTGGTCCTGGTACTTTGATGGCTATCACTGACCACATCAATATGACAGGTCAAAACCCATTGATTGGTGAAAACTTGGATGACTTTGGTCCACGTTTCCCAGACATGTCAAAAGCCTACACTCCAGAATACCGTGCTACAGCACATGCAGTTGCTGAAAAACTTGGTGTTAAACTTGACGATGGTGTTTATATCGGTGTAACTGGTCCAACTTACGAAACTCCAGCTGAAATCCGTGCCTATAAGACACTTGGGGCAGATGCTGTCGGGATGTCAACAGTTCCTGAAGTCATCATTGCAGCTCACTCTGGCCTAAAAGTCCTTGGTATCTCATGCATTACTAACTTTGCTGCAGGTTTCCAAGAAGAACTCAACCACGAAGAAGTGGTAGAAGTGACCGAACGAGTTAAGGGCGACTTCAAAGGCTTGCTGAAAGCTATTCTTGCTGAACTCTAATCCAATGAAAGTACGACTCCAAAGTCTACCCTACGGACTGAGGGTGCTTCTAGCCACTTTATCATTAGGAATAGGGACGGGTCTGGTCGGAATTGCCTGTCATTATCTACTAGAAGGGGTGCAAGGGCTGGCTTTGGGCCAAGATAAGCCGGATTTACTCCAGCAATTTCAAGAAGCTGGAGTTCTCCGTAGATTTCTGGTCTTGTGTGTGACTGGGTGCTTGGCAGCTGGCTTCTGGTATGTCCTGCAAAGGCGTTATAAGATCCAGTCTATTCGCCAGCAAATTGACTTAGCTGGAGACAGGGAACCAGCGCCCTTAGCCCAGCTCCTTCATGCAGGTATGCAGGTTGCGATTGTCGGAGCAGGTGCATCGGTCGGAAAAGAAGGAGCACCACGTGAGGTCGGGGCTCTTCTAGCTGGACGCTTGGCGAAAGGTTTTTCTCTAGCCCTCAAAGAGCGAAAAGTCTTGATTGCCAGTGGTGCTGGAGCTGGTTTAGCTGCGGTCTATCAAGTTCCCTTTGCCAGTAGCTTGTTCGTCTTTGAGACCTTAGGACTCGCCTACAGTTGGCAGAACCTTCTACTGGTTTTGACCAGCACTTATCTGGCCACCTGGGTCGCTCAGTCCATCATTGGTCAGGAGGCTATTTATCACCTGTCCGCAGTCTCATGGTCGGCTAGCAGTTTCTTACAGGCTATTGTGATTGCTTTCTTGGTTACTCCCTTGGCTCTGGTCTTTGCTTTCCTCGCCAAGCGGGCTAGTCACAAACGGCGGAAGGATGAGACGATTCTTTGGGCTCTTCCTCTAGCCTTTCTAGTGCTGGGGAGCCTAGTAGCCTTTTTCCCTATCTTTATGGGAAATGGCCAGGTACTAGCGCAAGCCCTCTTGTCTAGCCAGTCGATTCCTTATCTTCCACTGGCTCTTGCAGTGAAGGGGCTTCTGGTTTATCTCCTCTTGCGCAATGGTGCTTATGGGGGAACTTTGACACCATCATTTGCCTTAGGGATTGGCTCTGGCTACCTAGTGACCTTGCTTTTGACAGCAGTTGGGATTCATCTAGATCCTGCTCTAGGGATGTTACTAGGAGCGACCGTCTTTTTAGGGACGACCTTAAAAGCTCCTCTGACAGCCATTGCTCTGAGCCTTGGATTTACAGGCCAAACTTGGAGTTTGACAATTCCGCTTGTACTTGCGGCTGGTCTGTCTTACGTGATTCGAAAGAGATGGGAGAAGAAACGATGAAGGTACATTTTGTACTGCATGAAACCTTTGAAGTGCCGGGCGCTTATCTAAAATGGGCGCAGAATCCTGGCCATCAAGTGACCACGACCAAAGTCTATGAGAATGAAGCCTTACCAGAGACAGTGGATGAAATCGACTTCTTAATTGTGATGGGGGGACCTCAATCGCCAGATGAAGATCGGGAAACTTTTCCATACTACGATCCTCAGGCAGAGATTGAGCTGATTCAAAAGGCTATGAAGGCAGATCGTTATATTGTTGGTGTCTGTCTTGGTGCTCAACTCCTATCGGTTGCTTATGGCGCAGAGTATGAACATAGTCCAGAACGTGAGATTGGTGCTTTTCCAATAACGCTAACTGAAGCTGGATTAAAAGACAATCATGTCAAAGTTTTTGGACAAACTTTAAATACCGGCCACTGGCATGGAGATATGCCAGGTTTGACTAAGGATGCTGTCGTCCTTGCGACCAGTCAAGGTTGTCCACGTCAAATTATTCGCTTTAGTCCTAAACACTATGCCTTCCAAGCTCATTTGGAATTTGATCCAGAAGCAGTAGAGCTCTTAATTGCTGCGGATGGTGAAGAAGTCTTGGAAGAACAAAGTCAAAAATTGACCTACGTTCAAAAGCCTGGAGTTATTCGTGCATATGATTATCAAGATATGAATGCAAAACTCTATGCATTTTTGGATTCATTAACAAATTAAAAACAACAGAAAGGTAGAGCGTGTGTTCAAATTTGAACACGAGCGGAAAGCTCGGAAAATAGATAATCTGACTGTGAAATCAGGATTTCTCGTCAGATTCCTGATTTTCAGTCGCTTTCTGGTCGCTCTTTGTATCATAAACTATGTCTATCCATATTGCTGCTAAGCAGGGTGAAATTGCTGATAAAATTCTTCTTCCTGGGGATCCTCTTCGTGCGAAATTTATCGCTGAGAATTTCCTTGAAGATGCTGTTTGCTTTAACGAAGTCCGTAACATGTTTGGTTACACTGGAACTTACAAGGGCCATCGTGTATCTGTCATGGGAACAGGGATGGGAATGCCATCAATCTCCATCTATGCGCGTGAATTAATTGTCGATTACGGTGTGAAAAAATTGATCCGTGTCGGAACTGCTGGTTCTTTGAATGAGGATGTTCACGTCCGTGAATTGGTCTTGGCGCAAGCAGCTGCAACCAACTCAAACATCATCCGCAATGACTGGCCTCAATATGATTTTCCACAAATCGCTAGCTTTGATTTGCTAGATAAAGCCTATCATATTGCCAAAGATCTCGGCATGACTACTCACGTCGGAAATGTTTTGTCATCAGATGTCTTTTACTCAAACTACTTTGAAAAAAATATCGAACTTGGTAAGTGGGGAGTTAAGGCTGTGGAAATGGAAGCGGCAGCCCTTTATTATCTTGCTGCTCAACACCATGTTGATGCTCTTGCTATCATGACTATTTCAGATAGTTTGGTTAATCCAGATGAAGATACAACTGCAGAAGAGCGCCAAAATACTTTCACAGATATGATGAAGGTTGGTCTAGAAACCTTGATTGCAGACTAAAGGTAGATTCCATTCATGTGATTACTCTTGTTCTCAAAATGATAAGCATGTTTATTGCTTCAATCCTATAAATAGATGAGAATAAGGACTTTGAAGAACGTCAAATTGTGTCAAAGAACCGAGACTAGTCAGTTTAATATCTAAATCATAATCAAATAAAGTTGAAAGCCTGGTTGACAGAAGCTAAAGGTTTTCAACTTTTTTAGAACAAAAAACTTAAGGAGGGGTAAAATGGATAAAATTGCACAACTACAGGAAATCATTGACCAAAGTCAAAGGATTGTCTTTTTCGGTGGTGCGGGGGTTTCTACAGAGTCTAATATTCCAGATTTTCGAAGTTCTGATGGTGTTTATAGTCTTAAGTTGGGACGCCATTTTTCTGCCGAGCAACTGATTTCACGCACCATGTTTGAACGCTATCCAGAGGATTTTTTTGATTTCTACAAAAAGTATCTGGTCTATCCAGATGCCAAGCCAAATTTAGCACATATTTATCTAGCGTCGTTAGAAAAAACAGGTAAATTAAAAGCGATTGTGACGCAAAATATCGATAGCCTTCATGAAATGGCGGGTTCTGAAAATGTTTTGAAACTGCATGGTAGTGCAGATCGTAATTACTGTTTGGGCTGTCATCGCTTTTATGATTTGAATGCATTTTTGGCACTTGAAGGTCCAGTTCCTTACTGCTTAGATTGTGGTAAGGTGGTCAAACCTGACGTAACCCTTTATGAGGAATCGTTAGATATGGACGTATTTAGTCGAGCAGCCCAAGTCATTCAGCAAGCAGATTTATTGATCATTGGTGGAACTTCCTTAGTCGTTTATCCTGCAGCTAGCCTAATCAATTATTTTTCAGGGTCAGATCTAGTCGTTATCAACAAGTCCAGCACTTCTCAAGACAGCCAAGCTGATTTAGTTATCGAAGGTAAGATCGGAGAAGTTTTTTCTAAATTGAGACAATAAAAAACTGAAAGAAGTAGGACTATACTTCCTTCAGTTTTTTTGTATCACGCCTCAGAAACTATGAACACGATTCTCTTCATTTCTAAGGAATATTATAGTGGATTGAAATAAGATGTGAACAGAGAGATTAGAAAAGTCAAACTAATTTCTAGAAATATTTTTAGCAGTTGTAGTGTACTGTTCTAGATTCAATCTATTATATTGTTGATTTATAAATTGCTCGAGTTATTTTTAATTGTTGAATAAAAGGAAAAAAGGAAGATTTTCTGGATGAAAATCTTCCTTTTTTAGTCAATCAGTACATGCTGATTTTAATGAAATACTACTATATTGTTTACTTTTTTAAAGATCGAAAAAAACAATCAATCTCTTCTTGAGAATGGAGAATACGCATCTTTTCTGGGTAAGTATTGTTTAAGTATTGGTATCTATCCTTAGCATTTTTTGTTCGTCCATCCCAAAGAATCCAACGGATAAATTCCCAGTTGAATTGCTCGGGGCATCCTGCTGCCATACTTTCTCTGACTTTGCCTCTGTATTTTAAATAGCGCTTAAAGGCTCTTAGCAAACAAGTCCACGATGAGAAGTTTAAAAAGATAATCTGGTCAGCTTGCTCCATTCTTTCCTCATAGCAACACCAAGAGTAGTTGCCATCAATGACCCAATTTTTGTTTTTGGATAAAAAGTCCTTCATTTCCTTAAGCATCCAGTCACGGTCACTGTCCTGCCAACCTGGCTGAAATTGGAGAGTATCCATATGAAGTTTGGGGATGGAGTAGTGCTTAGATAGTTTTTCAGCAAGAGTAGATTTGCCTGATCCAGAATATCCAATGATAGCTATTTTCATAATAACCTCCAGAAAATGTGCACAAAAAAAGCTCCGAAGAGCTCATTTTGTATGCAGTTAAAGATTAACCAAGTTTAGCTGCAAGACGTGCTTTATCACGGCTAGCTTTGTTTTTGTGGATCAAACCTTTAGTTTCTGCTTTATCGATAGCTGAGCTGGCAGCACGGTAAAGTTCTTCAGATGGGTTTGCTTCAAAAGCTTTGATAGCAGTACGCATAGCTGATTTTTGAGCTGAGTTCTTTTCGTTTTGTTTAACGTTCAATTCAGCGCGTTTGATAGCTGATTTAATGTTTGCCAATGTTCTTACCTCCATTTTTACTAACTATACCATTATATCTGAAAACTTACGTTTTGACAAGGGAAAATTATTTTTTTAAGTAAATTTCATCAATTTCGTGATTTTTAGATTTATGGAGAATGACCTCGGCTCGATTTCGTGTCGGTTCAATGTAATTTTGGAGATTGGTGAGGTTGATACTGGTCCAAACTTGGTGAGCAAAATCCTTCACTTCACTAAGAGGAAGTTGAGTGAAACGGTAGTAATAGTTGCCTGGATCATCTTGAGCAAAGCTAAGGAGTTTTAAGAATCGATCCAAATACCAACTTTCAATGTCTTCGACAGCAGCATCGACATAGATTGAAAAGTCAAAGAAATCAGTAATATAGAGACGGGCATTATGAGGGTTTTGGAACACATTGATTCCCTCAACAATGACAAAATCAGCAGCTTCTACTCGTTGTTTTTGACCTGGGACGATATCATAGATTTCATGGGAATAAACAGGAATATCAACATCCTGCCCATTTTTGAGTTGGTCTAGAAAATTAAGCAAAGCTTCCATATCGTAGCTCTCAGGAAAACCTTTACGATTAAGGATATCTTGCTCAATTAAGACACTATTTGAGTATAAAAAACCATCTGTAGTAACTAGTTCAACACTTGCTCCAGGAACGATACGAGACAGCAAAATTTGCAAGAGTCGACTAGTGGTTGATTTACCGACAGCGACACTCCCAGAAACTCCAATAATAAAGGGCTGTTTTTTGCTCTCTCTTTGAAGGAAAATGCCTTTTGAGAAGGCGAGGTCTTCTTTGGAACGTTTGTAAATCTGAATCAGATGTGACAGTGGCAGATAGATATCTGTAACGTCTTGAAGGCTAATCTGGTCATTGAAACTCTTAATAGAATCTAACTCTTCCTCGGTCAAGGGAGGAGTTGTTTTGCGATGCAAGGATTGCCAAGTTTCGCGGTTTATCCTTTCAAAATGTAAAAATTCGTTGGTCATACTATATCCTCGTTTGATATCTTAGTATACCATATTTTAGAAAGAATAACCATCTGACCAATTGAGAAAAAGCGCTTTCTTTGTTAAAATATAAGGGGGAAAACCTATAAAGGAGGTGCTCAGATGAAAACGAGATTAAGAGATAAAATCTTGGTTTTGATCAGCCTATTTGTAGTTGTTTTATGGTTATCACCAAACTGGGTGAATTTCTCCTTTACGATAGGAACTCAGAGCTATAACTGGACCACTTTTGTTTTGTTTATCTTATTACCCCTCATAGGTCTTGGCTACCTTGTGCTAGCTTTCTTTAAAAGAAAGTGCTGGCTCTTCTTTTTTGGTCTTGCTTGCATTTTTGCTTTTCCGATTACCATGGCAGTTGGGAGCTTTTTACTAGGTCCCTAATGTCAATCCGAATTTATATTATTTTTGAGAAAATACAATGTGATTTAAGGGCTTGCTATCTTTGTAAACGATTTACAAATAACTTATTTTTATGGTAAAATAGTGTCATGAGTAAAATGTATTATGCAGAAAATCCAGATGCAGCCCATGATGTTCATGAGCTTAGAGTTGAGCTACTTGGGCAAAAGATGACCTTTTTGACAGATGCTGGTGTCTTTAGTAAAAAAATGATTGACTTTGGAAGTCGGTTGTTGTTAAGATGTTTAGATATTGAAAAAGGTGAAAAAATTCTTGATGTTGGTTGTGGCTATGGTCCGATAGGTTTGTCTTTGGTTAAAGCATATGGTGCCCAAGCAACGATGGTGGATATCAATAATCGTGCCCTGGATTTAGCCCAGCAAAATGCAGTAAAAAACAAGGTTCAAGCGACTATCTTCCAGTCTAATATTTATGAGCAGGTAGAAGGACAATTTGACCATGTCATTTCCAATCCTCCTATACGTGCAGGCAAGCAAGTAGTCCACGAAATCATCGAGAAAAGTATAGACTTTTTAGTAGATGGTGGAGATTTGACGATCGTCATCCAGAAAAAACAAGGAGCTCCTAGTGCCAAAAGTAAGATGGAAGAAGTTTTCGGCAATTGTGAGGTTGTAAAGAAAGATAAGGGATATTATATCCTTAGAAGTGTGAAAGAATGAGAGCAGTAGATCTAATCCAGAAAAAAAGAAACGGCCAAGAACTAAGCTCCAGTGAGATTCAATGGTTGATTGAAGGTTATGTGGCAGGAACTGTTCCTGACTACCAGATGGCCGCTTTTGCTATGGCAGTATATTTTCAGGGAATGACTATAGATGAGATTTCTGACTTGACTATGAACATGGTTAAGACAGGTCAGGAATTTGATTTATCGCCAATCGAAGGCATTAAGGTGGATAAACACTCTACTGGTGGAGTTGGTGATAAGGTAACTTTAATCCTAGCACCCTTGGTAGCTAGTTTTGATGTTCCAGTGGCTAAGATGAGTGGTCGAGGTCTGGGTCATACTGGTGGGACCATTGATAAGCTAGAATCCATCAAAGGTTTTCAGATTGAACGAAGTCAGGATGAATTTATCAAACAAGTTCAAGAGATTGGGGTCTCAGTGATTGGGCAGTCTGATCAATTGGTTAAGGCTGACAAATTGCTCTATGCCCTTCGTGATGTGACGGCAACGGTTGATACTATTCCCTTGATTGCTAGCTCAGTCATGAGTAAAAAGATTGCTGCTGGAGCTGACGCCATCTTACTTGACGTTACTGTTGGTGAAGGCGCCTTCATGAAAATAGTGGACGAGGCCCGTGAATTGGCTCAAACCATGGTAAACCTTGGTAAGGCGGTAGGTCGTAAGACAGTAGCAGTCATTACGGACATGAGTCAACCATTGGGACGTGCCATTGGAAACCGCTTGGAAATCCTAGAAGCACTAGAAATTCTTCAAGGTAAGGGACGTGAAGATATTAGTCATTTCATCTGCGAGTTAGCCCAGATTATGCTATCTTTAGCAAATGTTGAAAAAACAGTCGAGGAAGTAAGGGAACATCTTGAAAATGGTAAGGCACTCCAGAAATTCGAAGAGATGGTTGTAGCTCAAGGTGGAGATTTAGAAGACCTCTACCGTCCAGTAAAAGTTGATCATATAGTTGATATTCCTGCTCAAGAGGATGGTATTATCGCAGAACTTCCAGCCATGGAGTTTGGTCTTTTTGCCATGAGATTGGGTGCTGGTCGTGCAGTGAAAACAGACGCCCTTGACTATGAGACAGGGATTGTTTTTGAGAAGAAAGTTGGAGACTTTGTCAGAAAGGGTGAAATTGTTGCAAAAGTATATACAAATGGCAAAATTTCTCCGGAACTAGTTACAGATTTCCAAAAATATGTTAAAATTAAAATAAGTGATGAAGTGATAAAATCACGTGAAATTATCGAAATCATCTCCTAATTTAAGGAAAAACCGAAATGAAATTAAATAAATACATTGATCATACGCTTTTAAAGCAAGATGCAACAGTGGAACAAATTGATCGTTTGTTATCTGAAGCCAAAGACTATGATTTTGCCAGTGTTTGTGTCAATCCGTGCTGGGTTGCTCATGCCAAATCTGGTCTAGAAAATACTGATGTCAAGGTTTGTACGGTTGTAGGCTTTCCTCTTGGAGCCACAACATCTGCTGTTAAAGCCTTCGAAACTAAAGAAGCTATCCAAAATGGTGCTGATGAGATTGATATGGTCATCAATGTTGGAGCACTCAAGTCTGGGAATGCTGATTTAGTTGAGTCAGATATTCGAGCAGTTGTTGAAGCAAGTGGAGACAAACTGGTTAAGGTTATTATTGAGGCTTGTTTGTTAACTGATGAAGAAAAAGTTCAGGCTTGCCAGCTAGCCCAGAAAGCAGGAGCAGACTTTGTCAAGACGTCAACAGGCTTCTCAACAGGTGGTGCAACCCTACCGGATGTTAAATTAATGCGCCAAACAGTTGGACCTGATATGGGGGTTAAAGCTGCTGGTGGTGCTCGTTCTTATGCAGATGCTGTTGCCTTTGTTGAAGCTGGAGCTACTCGTATTGGAACATCTTCTGGTGTAGCAATCTTAAAAGGAGAGTTAGCAGATGGCGACTACTGAGTTGATTGATTTAGCGATTGAAACTAGTAAAAAAGCTTACGTTCCCTACTCACATTTTCCGATTGGCGCTGTTTTGGTAGCCAAGGACGGAAGCGTCTATACAGGATGCAATATTGAAAATGCTAGCTACCCCTTGACCAACTGTGGTGAGAGAACAGCTATTTTTAAAGCTGTTTCTGAAGGACAACGTGAGTTTTCAGAATTGATTGTTTATGGTCAAACTGAGAAACCTATTTCTCCATGTGGTGCTTGCCGACAGGTTATGGTCGAATTTTTTAAACCAGATCTAAAGGTGACTCTAGTCGCCAAAGATAAAACGACGGTCGAGATGACGGTCGGGGAATTACTTCCATACTCATTTACAGACTTGCATTAGTCTGCGTCACTCTTTGAGTGACAAGGGTCCTTGTGGCCAATCAATCCATACTTGCAACTTCGTTGCGCATCTTATTTAGGAGGTTCAGTAATGAACAAGAAACAATGGCTAGGCCTTGGTCTAGTTGCAGTAGCAGCATTTGGACTTGCTGCATGTGGTAATCGCTCTTCTCGTAACGCAGCTTCTTCATCTTCTGATTTGAAGACTAAAGCAGCTATCGTTACAGATACTGGTGGTGTTGATGATAAATCATTCAACCAATCAGCTTGGGAAGGTCTTCAAGCTTGGGGTAAAGAGCACAATCTTGCAAAAGATAAAGGCTACACATACTTCCAATCAACAAGTGAAGCTGACTACGCTAACAACTTGAACCAAGCAGCAGGAAGCTACAACTTGATTTATGGTGTTGGTTTTGCCCTTCACAATGCGGTTGAAGAAGCAGCGAAAGAACATGCAGACTTGAACTATGTTTTGATTGATGATGTGATTAAAGATCAAAAGAACGTAGCAAGTGTAACATTTGCTGATAATGAAGCAGCTTACCTTGCAGGTGTAGCAGCAGCTAAAACTACTAAAACAAAACAAGTTGGTTTTGTAGGTGGTATGGAATCTGAAGTTATTTCTCGTTTCGCAGCTGGTTTTAAAGCTGGTGTTGAGTCAGTTGACCCATCTATCAAAGTACAAGTAGACTACGCTGGTTCATTTGGTGATGCCGCTAAAGGTAAAACAATCGCTGCAGCTCAATATGCTGCAGGTGCAGACGTAATCTACCAAGCAGCTGGTGGTACTGGTGCAGGTGTCTTCTCAGAAGCTAAATCTTTGAATGAAAGCAAAAACGAAGGCGAAAAAGTTTGGGTTATCGGTGTAGACCGTGACCAAGTTGAAGAAGGTAAATATACTTCTAAAGATGGTAAAGAATCAAACTTCGTGCTTGCTTCTACTTTGAAACAAGTCGGAACAACAGTTCAAGATATCGCAAACAAAACTGAAAAAGGTGAATTCCCTGGCGGTCAAGTGATCGTTTACTCATTGAAGGATAAAGGGGTTGATCTAGTAACAACTAACCTTTCTGAAGAAGGTAAAAAAGCTGTTGAAGATGCAAAAGCTAAAATCCTTGATGGAAGTGTAAAAGTTCCTGAAAAATAATGGATGAAAGTCATTTCTTAGGGGAGCGGCCTGTGGCCGCTTCTTTAAGAATTGAGACAAAGTGTTTTGTCTCAATAGAGCTTGCTAAGTTTCTTTAGCAGGTTTTATTGAAACAAAATAAAACTCTGAAAGGAAGAGCACATGGCACACGAAAATGTCATTGAGATGCGTGAAATTACCAAAGTTTTTGGTGAATTTGTCGCTAACGACAAAATTAACCTAGAACTTCGTAAAGGTGAAATTCATGCACTTTTAGGAGAAAATGGAGCTGGTAAGTCCACTCTTATGAACATGCTAGCAGGCCTTCTGGAACCGACTAGTGGTGAAATTGTGGTTAACGGTCAAGTTGTGAAACTAGACTCGCCATCAAAAGCCGCTAGCCTAGGGATTGGAATGGTTCACCAACACTTTATGTTGGTAGAGGCTTTCACTGTTGCTGAGAATATCATTTTAGGAAGTGAATTGACTAAAAATGGAGTTCTAGATATTGCTCGAGCAAGTCGAGAAATTCTTGAATTATCAGAGCGTTATGGACTAGCTGTGGATCCTTCTGCCAAAGTAGCAGATATCTCTGTTGGGGCTCAACAACGTGTTGAAATTTTGAAGACACTTTATCGTGGTGCCGATATTCTTATCTTCGACGAACCGACTGCCGTTTTAACACCATCAGAAATCGATGAGTTGATGGATATCATGAAGAACTTGGTCAAAGAAGGCAAATCAATTATCTTGATTACCCACAAGTTGGATGAAATTCGTGCGGTTTCTGACCGTGTTACAGTTATCCGTCGTGGTAAATCAATCGAAACAGTTGAGATTGCTGGTGCAACTAATGCTGACTTGGCAGAAATGATGGTGGGACGTTCTGTTTCCTTCAAAACTGAGAAGCAAGCACCTCAACCTAAAGAAGTCGTTCTTTCCATCAAAGACTTGCTTGTTCATGAAAACCGTGGCGTTCCTGCTGTTAAAAATCTTTCACTCGATGTTCGAGCTGGTGAGATTGTCGGAATTGCCGGAATTGATGGAAATGGTCAGTCTGAATTGATCCAAGCTATCACAGGACTTCGTAAGATTGAGTCTGGTAGTGTGGAATTGAAAGGCCAGTCCATTGTAGGATTGCATCCGCGTCAAATTACTGAACTGAGCGTTGGTCACGTTCCGGAAGACCGTCACCGTGATGGTTTGGTCTTGGAAATGATGATTTCTGAAAATATCGCTCTTCAAACCTACTATAAAGAACCTCTTAGCAAGAAGGGAATTTTAAATTATACGAATATCCTTGACTATGCAAAAAAATTGATGCAGGAGTTTGATGTTCGTGCTGCTAGTGAGATTGTTCCAGCTTCTGCCCTTTCTGGAGGAAATCAACAAAAAGCAATCATCGCTCGGGAGATTGATCGAAATCCGGATCTCCTCATCGTCAGCCAACCAACTCGTGGTTTGGACGTCGGTGCCATTGAGTACATTCACAAACGCTTGATTCAAGAACGTGATAATGGGAAAGCTGTCCTTGTAGTCAGCTTTGAACTAGATGAGATTCTAAATGTCTCAGATAGAATCGCTGTTATCCATGATGGTAAGATTCAAGGGATTGTAACGCCAGAAACAACCAACAAGCAAGAACTTGGTGTCTTGATGGCTGGTGGTGAATTGGAAAAAGGAGAAGAGTGATGTCTAAAAAATTACAACAAATTTCGGTTCCCTTGATTTCTGTTATCCTTGGAATCTTGCTTGGAGCCATCGTCATGTGGATTTTTGGCTACGATGCTATTTGGGGTTATGAAGAGTTGTTCTACACAGCCTTTGGTAGTGTTCGTGGAATCGGTGAAATTTTCCGTGCCATGGGGCCATTAGTCTTGATTGCTCTTGGATTTGCAGTTGCGAGTCGTGCTGGTTTCTTTAACGTTGGTCTTCCAGGACAAGCACTCGCTGGATGGGTTATGAGTGGCTGGTTTGCTCTTTCGAATCCAGATTTGCCACGTCCATTGTTGATTCTTGCGACAGTTGTCATTGCGTTGGTGGCTGGAGGAATCGTTGGTGCCATTCCTGGTATTTTAAGAGCTTATCTTGGAACATCTGAAGTCATCGTAACCATCATGATGAACTACATTGTTCTTTATGTGGGAAATGCCTTTATCCACCACTTCCCTAAAGAAATCATGCAAAGTACAGATTCATCTATCCGAGTAAGTGCAAATGCAACTTATCAAACACCATGGCTTGCTGAGTTAACAGGAAACTCTCGTATGAATATTGGGATTTTCTTTGCCATCATTGCAGTTGCAGTTATCTGGTTCTTGCTTAAGAAGACAACTCTCGGTTTTGAAATCCGTGCAGTTGGTCTAAATCCAAATGCTTCTGAATACGCTGGTATTTCAGCGAAACGTACCATTATTTTATCAATGATTATTTCTGGTGCCCTTGCAGGTCTAGGTGGAGCGGTAGAAGGACTTGGTACCTTCCAAAACGTCTATGTTCAAGGTTCATCGTTGGCAATCGGATTTAATGGTATGGCGGTCAGTCTACTTGCTGCAAACTCACCAATTGGAATTCTCTTTGCAGCCTTCTTGTTCGGAGTGCTTCAAGTTGGAGCTCCAGGTATGAATGCTGCACAAGTGCCATCTGAGCTTGTAAGTATCGTTACAGCCTCAATTATCTTCTTTGTCAGCGTTCACTACATCATCGAACGCTTTGTCAAACCAAGAAAACAACTTAAAGGAGGTAAATAAGGATGTCGATTACAACAATGCTAACCCTTATGGTTTCTTCAATGTTGATTTACTCAGCACCACTTATTTTCACAAGTATCGGAGGCGTTTTCTCTGAACGTGGTGGAGTTGTTAACGTTGGACTTGAAGGAATCATGGTCATGGGTGCCTTCTCTGGAGTTGTTTTTAACCTTGAATTTGCACAAGATTTGGGAGCATTAACTCCTTGGTTGGCTCTTCTAGTTGGTGGATTAGTCGGAGCTATCTTTTCACTGATTCACGCAGTAGCTACAGTTCATTTTCGTGCTGACCATGTTGTCAGTGGTACCGTACTTAATTTGATGGCGCCAGCCTTGGCAGTCTTCTTGGTGAAGGTGCTTTATAACAAGGGACAAACGGATAACTTAACGCAAACTTTTGGACGTTTTGATTTTCCTCTTTTGGCTAATATCCCAGTTATCGGAGATATCTTCTTCAAGTCAACAAGTTTACTTGGTTACCTAGCAATTGCCTTCTCATTCTTAGCATGGTTTATCCTCTTTAAGACTCGCTTTGGACTTCGCCTTCGTTCAGTTGGTGAACACCCACAAGCAGCAGATACTTTGGGGATTAATGTCTACAAGATGAGATATCTTGGAGTTGTGATTTCAGGTTTCCTTGGAGGAATCGGTGGAGCTATTTACGCTCAATCAATCTCTGTTAACTTCTCAGTTACAACCATCGTCGGACCTGGATTCATCGCTCTTGCAGCTATGATCTTCGGTAAATGGAATCCTGTTGGTGCCATGTTGTCAAGTCTATTCTTTGGACTATCACAAAGTTTGGCAGTTATCGGCTCTCAACTTCCTTTCTTGCAAGGAGTTCCAGCCGTTTACTTGCAAATTGCACCATATCTTTTGACCATTGTCGTTCTAGCAGCCTTCTTTGGTAAAGCTGTTGCGCCAAAGGCAGATGGTATCAACTATATCAAATCTAAATAAACACAAACGAGGTTGGGAAAAATCCCGACCTCGTTTTTTAGTATTTGAAATGAAACTCTGGCGAAAACTTCATTTTTTTGTTCCATCATCTTCTCTATTTTTTAGGGTTTTGATGGGTGAGATTTAGCCCCCAAGGAACTAGGTTTTCAGTTTTGTTTTGAATACGATTGATATTATCCTTATGACGTATGATTACAATTCCTGCTAGTGCTATGATAATAAGAGTAAAGAGGAAATCGTAATTACTTAAGATAAAGCCGAAAAGTGGAAAAACTAGAGCTCCCAAAACAGCAGCAAGGGCAGCTGTAACACTAGAGAGTGAAATCATACTTCCTAAATAAAGAGTTCCAAAGAAGACTACTGCTAGATAGAGGCAAAATAGAGGAGCAAATCCGAAAATAACTCCAGCACTAGTTGCGACAGCCTTTCCTCCTTTAAAGCCTGCAAATACTGGGAAGGTATGCCCAATTACAGCTAAAAGACCAAAGATTAGAGGTGAAACACCTTGAACATGAAAGATAAGTGGGAGTAAGGTTGCGATGGTTCCTTTGAAAAAGTCAATCACGAAGGTTGCCATACCCGCTTTCTTACCTAAGATTCGGAAGGTATTGGTTGTTCCAGTATTACCAGATCCATGTTCTCTTAGATTGATGTTAAAGAATATTTGTCCAATCCACAAGCCTGAAGGAATTGAACCCAATAAATAAGCTAAAATTAATAATACTATTGTCATCATGTTTCTATTATACCATGAATTAGGAGAGAAACGAAACTGAATCTGTTTACTAGCTGTGACATCTGATACTTTATCAAACTTGATAAGTTTATCATGAGTACCATTTTTATTCAAAAATAAAGGCCAAAGTTTTAAAAATTCATGAAAATTTCTGAAAAACTTGATTTTGTGTTTATTTATGCTATAATAGGAACAATTATTTTTAGGAGGTGGAATATGTCTTACTTATTCGAGATATTACCAAGTTTATTGAGCGGTGCGACAATGACTTTACAAGTTTTTGCACTGGTCTTACTTTTTTCAATCCCTTTAGGCATTTTGGTTGCCTTTTGCTTACAGGTCCATTGGAACCCCCTCCATTACATGATTGATATCTATATCTGGGTGATGCGCGGGACACCCTTGCTCTTGCAACTAATTTTTATTTATTATGTCCTTCCAAGTATTGGGATTCGTTTAGATCGTGTGCCTGCAGCGATTATTGCCTTCACGCTTAATTATGCAGCCTATTTTGCTGAAATTTTCCGTGGAGGAATTGCAACCATTCCTCAGGGACAGTACGAAGCAGCTAAGGTTCTGAAATTTAATCCTATTGATACCGTTCGCTATATCATTTTGCCACAGGTGACCAAGATTGTTTTACCAAGTGTATTTAACGAGGTTATGAGTTTGGTTAAGGATACTTCTCTGGTCTATGCGCTCGGTATTTCAGATTTAATACTAGATAGCCGTACTGCGGCCAATCGTGATGCTAGCTTGATTCCAATGTTTCTAGCAGGAGCTATTTATCTGCTTATGATTGGTATCGTTACAATCCTAGCTAAGAAACTTGAGAAAAAGTTCAGCTACTATAGATAGGAGGTTTTCCATGTTAGAGTTAAGAAATATCAGCAAAAAATTTGGAAAAAAAGAAATTTTATCCAATTTCAGTTTAACAATTCCTGAAAAGCAGATTTTGGCTATCGTTGGTCCTTCTGGTGGTGGAAAGACAACCTTGCTTAGAATGTTAGCTGGACTTGAGACTATTGATTCAGGAGAGATTTTTTATAACGGAGAATCATTGCCTCTGGATGAACTTGAAAAGCGCCACTTGTTAGGATTTGTTTTTCAAGATTTTCAGCTTTTTCCTCACCTATCTGTTATGGAAAACTTGATTTTGTCACCTATCAAGACTATGGGGATGTCTGAAGCAGATGCGAAGAAGAAGGCAATCGACTTACTCGCTCGTCTAGGTCTTGAAGCTCATGCGGATGCCTATCCATATTCTTTATCTGGTGGTCAAAAGCAACGGGTTGCCTTAGCACGTGCAATGATGATAGATCCAGAAGTGATTGGATATGATGAACCAACTTCTGCCCTTGATCCAGAGTTGCGTCTCGAAGTTGAAAAACTGATTTTACAAAATCGAGACTTAGGCATGACGCAGATTGTCGTGACCCACGACCTCCAGTTTGCAGAGAATATTGCTGACCAGATTCTCAAAGTAGAGTCTAAGTAGGAGGTGTCTATGAATCGAAAGAAAATCAGCCTTGTTTTGGTATTCTTTCTGGCTTTTTTCCTTGTAGGATGTACACAAAAAGCTAGTGATCCCAAAGTCGATAATTGGGACAAATACCAAAAACAAGGAAGCATTACTATTGGATTTGACAATACCTTTGTTCCTATGGGCTTTGAAGAAAAGAATGGGCAATATGTTGGATTTGATATTGATTTAGCCCAAGCCGTTTCTGAGAAACTTGGGTTCAAGGTACAGTTTCAACCCATTGATTGGGATATGAAAGAAACAGAACTTCAAAACGGCACTATTGATGCAATTTGGAACGGCTATTCCGCAACAGATGAACGCCGTGAGAAGGTAGATTTTACCATTCCTTATATGGAGAATCAGCAGGTTCTAGTCTCAAAAAAATCGCAAAATATCCAATCGGTTTCGGATATGAAAAATAAGATTTTGGGAGCCCAAGCAGGTTCTTCTGGTTATCTAGATTTTGAAGCTCAACCTGACCTGTTGAAAAATATCGTAAAAGATCAAAAAGCAAACCAGTATCAGAGCTTTAATGAAGCCTTGATTGACT
This sequence comes from Streptococcus sp. 27098_8_69, assembly GCF_041432445.1. NCBI lineage: Bacteria > Bacillati > Bacillota > Bacilli > Lactobacillales > Streptococcaceae > Streptococcus > Streptococcus sp. 27098_8_69. The sequence goes on from NZ_JAPVZO010000030.1 coordinate 26,068, forward strand.
TGCAAAATGATCGGATTGATGCACTATTAATTGACCGTGTTTATGCCAATTATTATCTTAAAACGGAAGGAATATTAGACCAGTATGAGATTTTTACAGCTGGTTTTGAGAGTGAGTCTTTTGCAGTCGGAGTAAGACCAGCGGATAAGACCTTATTAGCCAATTTGAATAAGGCTTTTGTGGAATTGTATCAAGAAGGAAAATTCCAAGAAATTAGCCAAAAATGGTTTGGTGAAGATATTGCAACAAGCCAAGTTAAATGAAAAGAAAACTGAGACTCTCGGAGCCCACTGAAAAA
>NZ_JAPVZO010000031.1:0-25703 GCF_041432445.1 Streptococcus sp. 27098_8_69
CTACTGGAAGCTCATCCAGCAAGATAGTCGTAAACTCAGTGAAAAGCGATTTTATCGCCCTACTTTTCGCATGCACTTAACGAATAAAGAAATTCTAGACAAATTTTTGAGCTATTCAGAAGAGTTGAAACACCACTATAATCTCTATCAGCTCTTGCTTTTCCACTTTCAGAATAAAGAGCTCGAGAAATTTTTCGAACTTATTGAAGACAATCTAAAAAAGGTTCATCCTCTTTTTCAGACTGTCTTTAAGACATTTCTAAAGAACAAGGAGAAAATTGTCAACGCCCTTCAATTACCTTATTCCAACGCCAAATTGGAAGCAACCAATAATCTCATTAAACTTATCAAACGAAATGCCTTTGGATTTCGGAACTTTGACAACTTTAAGAAACGAATTTTCATCGCTCTGAATATAAAAATGGAGAGGACAACGATTGTCCTCTCCAGATGTTAGCTTTTATTCAACCCACTACAGTTGACAAAGAGCCCTTTTTCAGTGGGCTCGAAAACCTCAGGTGTCTTTTTGTATTTTCTTCATAAAGGCTGGGATATGTTGACTGATCGTGGTTGGCAGAACTACAAAATTGTCCTCAGCCAGTTCTTGGGCAATTGCTGAATGTAGATAGGTCGCTACTGTCACTTTTTCATAGAGACTTGCTTGGGGAAATTGCCCTGCAAAGCCAGCGATCATCCCAGCCAGAGTATCACCCATTCCCCCAGTTGCCTGATAGGGACCACCAACACTCAGCTGATAACAATCAACTTGGCCAGCTTGCCAGATTCGAGTAGCTGGACCTTTTTGAACTAGAATCGTTCCTGAAGGAAAACTCATCAAAGCCTCTCCTGTTTCCTTGCTTCCTTGGGAATCCAAATCTAAGCCTGACAAGACTTGCCATTCCCTCTGGTGAGGAGTTAAAACAAGCTGGGCTTTGGGGAATTTCATTCCCGTCTTAGCAAAAATGGATAAGGCACCACCATCCAGTATGAGAGTCTGGTCTTGATTTGAACGATGAAAGACTGTTTGAAGAAGCTCTTCTCCACGCTCATCATCCACTAGTCCAGGTCCAAGCAAGACAATATTAGCTTTCGGCAACTGTTGCTCAAGCAATTGCTTATCGTCAAGAGTAAAAGCCATAGCCTCCGGCAGATGGCTATGCAGAGCTGGAATATTCTCTTTATCCGTTGCTACTGTCACCAATCCTGCGCCACTTTTAACAGCCCCTAAGGCAGCCATAATAATCGCTCCCCCATAGGGATAAGTCCCTCCAATCAAGAGAAGACGACCGTAGTCTCCCTTATGACTAGAACGAGGACGCTCGATGATCACTTTTTCCAGTAGAGCTTGATCAATCTCTTTCATACACTACTCCTTCAACTTATCCTTACCATGCAGTACTTGATTAACCTTAGTATTCCAAGCCTGTAACCCTTCTCCTTCATAGTCTAGGTAAATCACTCTAGCTTGTAATTGACAAGGAATCAAACCTTCAAAACAAGACTTATCTTTTGAAGGAATAACACACAAATGAAGAAAGGTATCCAAATCTAAACTATCTCTTACCTTCGCAACATGATAGCCATCAAACATATAACCTGGTGCTTGAATTAATTCTTCATACAGAAAATGAAAACTAACTCCAGGAATGAACTTTTCTTGTAATTCCTCCTCAGACGGTGCCCGTCCTAACAAACGCTCCATAGCGAGTCGGTAACACGAAGTCGTATTAGACCATCCGAACATGATATAGTCAAAATAGTCTGCTGGATCAGAAGCTGCATTACGACTATCTGTAACTAGCTCAGCCCCACTTTTACCAAATACTTTTACCGCCGACATGAGTTTTCCAGTCTGAAAAATAGCCTGAGCCACCTCAACTGTACAAGTATGACTACAATAATTTGAAGTAACCAACTTCCTCTGGATATCATAGGTAGAAGCTACAAGGCGATGACTTGGCCTGTACGGAGGAAAAAAGCTATGCTCTTGCAAGTAATCATGAATTCGTATATTTAATTCATGATTCTCACATTCCACAATGGTCTGACGATGATGGTCCTGTTCGTAAGCAATAAACTTTGCTAGCTTCTCCAATTCCCATTCTTGAATCTGAGGATAGTTTTCAAGAGCAAATTGATACATCCCATCCCACTGAAGACTAAAATCTGCATTACAAACTTTTACAAGCATCTAATCACCTCTACTTCATTATACTACAAAGTAGATAAAAAGAAGCTTCAATTGACAGAACCGTCCTTACAATAGATAAAAAAGGTAGAAATATTGCTATTCAACCTTTTGGTTTAACTGCCACTCTGATGATTCATTTTAGTAACCTATAAACCTAGTTTCTATCCAAACTACGCAATGCCGCCTGATAAGTCTGCTCCATCAACATAGTAATGGTCATAGGTCCAACTCCACCAGGTACAGGTGTGATATGGCTAGCGATTGGCGCAACAGCATCATAGTCAACATCTCCACAGAGCTTGCCATTTTCATCTCGGTTCATCCCCACATCAATGACAACAGCCCCAGGTTTGACAAAATCAGCAGTCACAAACTTAGCACGACCGATTGCTACGACAAGAATATCGGCCTTAGAAGCTGCCTTGGCAAGATTGTGTGTTCGTGAGTGGGTCAAGGTTACAGTTGCATTCTTAGCTAATAACAACTGGGCCATTGGTTTACCGACGATATTAGAACGACCAATAACAACTGCATTCTTACCTTCTAGTTCAATCCCATACTCATGAAACATTTCCATAATACCAGCTGGAGTTGAAGGGATCATAACTGGATGACCAGACCAAAGACGCCCCATGTTGAGCGGATGAAAACCATCCACATCCTTTTCTGGATCAATAGCCAATAAAACTGCTTCTTCATTGATGTGTTTTGGTAAGGGTAACTGCACCAAAATACCATGCCAAGCTGGATCGTGATTGTATTTGGCAATCAAGTCCAACAATTCCTCTTGGGTAATGGTTTCAGGAACTCGCAATACTTCACTACGGAAGCCAGCAGCGAGAGCTGAGCGTTCCTTGTTGCGAACATAGACTTGGCTGGCAGGATTGTCCCCCACCAAAATCACCACCAAACCAGGAACCAAACCTGTCTCTTCCTTCAATTTTGCAGTCTTTTCAGCCAATTGTCCTTGGAGCTTGGCTGCTAAAGCCTTGCCATCAATAATCTGTGTCATGTGTTTTCTCTTTTCTAACAAATATCTTCTATTATATCAAAAAAACACTTGTCCCTCTAACACTTCTTACCTAAGAGACCTTATAGTCTGAAACTATAAGAAAAAGCCCACTTGGAGCTTTTCATGATATTCTTACAAAACCTTACTCAAGAAATCCTTGGTTCTTTGTTCTTGGGTTTGTTCAAAGACTTGCTCTGGAGTTCCATCTTCGACAACAACACCGTCAGCCATAAAGATGACGCGGTCTGCCACTTCACGCGCAAAGCCCATCTCATGCGTCACGATGACCATAGTCATTCCTGACTTAGCAAGTTCTTGCATAACCGCTAGTACTTCCCCTACCATTTCTGGGTCTAGGGCAGAAGTCGGTTCATCAAAAAGTAGGACATCTGGTTCCATGGCAAGACCACGAGCAATAGCGATACGTTGTTGCTGCCCACCAGACAAACTTTGTGGATAAGCATCTGCCTTATCTGGTAAACCAACCTTTTCCAAGAGCTCATGCGCTCTCTTCTCAGCAACTTCCTTACTTTCCCCTTTGGTCTTGATAGGAGAAAGCGTGATGTTATCCTTCACTGTCATATTGGGGAAGAGATTGAACTGTTGGAATACCATTCCCATCTTTTCACGCATGGCAAAGAGGTCGTTTTTCTTATCTGTAATGTCTACTCCTTCAAAGATAACCTTTCCTTTTGTCGCCTCTTCGAGGAGATTCATAGAGCGAAGGAGGGTTGACTTACCGCTACCAGACGGTCCGATAATCACCACAACTTCCCCTTTTTTGATTTCAAGATCAATCCCTTTTAAAACTTCATTCTTCCCGAAGTTTTTATGAAGGTTTTCAATTTTTATAAGCGTTTCAGTCATTATTTTTTCTCTCCTTGTCCCATACGATTTTCAAAAGCTTTCAAGGCTAGTGTCAAGATAGAGGTCATAATCAAGTAGTAAAAGGCTGCAAATAAGAGTGGAGTTAAAGGCAAGTAGGTGGTTGTTGACACCGTAGTAGCTCCATTCCACAATTCCATGACACCGATTGCTGACAAGAGTGAACTATCCTTGATAATGGTAATAAACTCATTCCCCAAGGCTGGCAAGATATTCTTGATGGCCTGTGGCAAGATGACATAGCGCATAGCATTTTTAGGACGAATCCCTAGAGAGTAAGCCGCCTCTAATTGACCTTTAGGTACTGCATTGATACCAGCACGAACTGTTTCTGATACATAGGCACCACTATTCATAGAGATAATGATAATCCCTGGAATCAAACGTGAAAAATCAACTCCCAAAACTCCAATCTGAATTGTCGGAGCATTGATATGCATAAGAGCAAAAGCAATCATGATCTGTACCATCATAGGTGTTCCACGGAAAATCCAAATATAAACATTGGCAAGCCAAGCTATGGGCTTTATTTTAGAACGTTGAGCAAAAGCCAAGACTACCCCTAAAATTGTCCCCAAAAAGACAACCAAAACAGAGATCAAGACTGTTACGAGAGCACCATAGTTAAAATATGGCAGATATTTAGGTAAAAAAGAAAAATTCATAAATCCACTACTTTCTAATTTCTAACTTAAAACTTGTATGAGTATAACATATTTTGAATAAAAATGCAATATTTTTCCTTTTATTTTCAATAAAATTTCAAAGAAAACAGAAATAGCGAGAAATCTTAGTTTTTTCTAGTCAAGTGGATACTCTTTATGGTAAAATAGTAACGATAAGAAATGGAGGAGAATCAAAATGGAATCACATTTGGTTAGAATCATCAACCGCCTAGAAGCAATGACAAAAGATGGTGGTAACTTAAAACGTAACTTTGAGCGCGAGGGAGTTGTTGTAGCTGAAGTTGCTTTTAACCATGATGAAGAAAATGGCCCAATCTTTACACTTCGTGATGTTGAAGCGCGTGAAACATATACTTTTGACAGCATCGACTTGATTGCGATGGAAATTTACGAACTTCTATACTAATAATAGATATACAGAGGTTGGGACAAAAGATTCCGACCTCACTTTTTATTAGCAATCAAACTTTGACGCGGTAGCTGATTGGACTTTTCGTTCGTCTTTTAGACTCCCAAAACTCCTAATCATCTTCGCGGGGCTGGGACTACGAAATCGAGACTTTGTCTATCGATTTCTGTCCCACCGCCTTTCACCAACGAGAATCCTTTTTGCATGACAAATAGGATTTTTTTCTTGCTATCAAAATCTTCTCCAGATTAGCGCTCTACTATTTATAGTGCTAGTATCCAATCTTTTTACTTGAATTGCCCAATAATCATGATATAATTAAATTATATACTTGTTTGACTATTTTTGACCTTTTAGATTTAGTCAAGACTAAGAAAGAAATGAGGTGGCGGTATGCTCTGTCAAAACTGTAAAATCAATGACTCAACGATTCATCTTTATACCAATCTCAATGGGCAACAAAAGCAAATCGACCTTTGTCAAAATTGCTACAAAATTATCAAAACAGATCCTAACAATAGCTTGTTCAAGGGCATTACAGATTTAAACAACCGTGATTTTGATCCCTTTGGAGACTTCTTTAACGATCTCAACAACTTTAGACCATCTTCTAATAACAACAATATCCCCCCAACTCAGTCAGGGGGTGGATACGGTGGAAATGGTGGCTATGGTGCCCAAAATCGTGGTCCTGCCCAAACACCACCACCAATCCAGGAAAAAGGACTCTTGGATGAATATGGTATCAATGTCACTGAGATTGCCCGTCGTGGAAATATTGACCCTGTAATTGGCCGTGACGAAGAGATAATCCGTGTCATTGAAATCCTCAACCGCAGAACAAAAAACAACCCTGTCCTCATCGGTGAGCCCGGTGTTGGTAAGACAGCTGTTGTCGAAGGTTTAGCTCAGAAAATTGTTGACGGTGATGTTCCCCATAAGCTTCAAGGGAAAGAAGTCATCCGCTTAGATGTCGTTAGTCTTGTTCAAGGAACAGGTATCCGAGGTCAGTTTGAAGAACGCATGCAAAAACTCATGGAAGAAATTCGTGAGCGCGAGGATGTTATTCTCTTCATTGACGAAATTCACGAAATCGTCGGTGCTGGTTCTGCTGGAGAAGGGAATATGGATGCAGGAAATATTCTAAAACCAGCTCTTGCACGTGGCGAACTCCAACTGGTTGGTGCTACTACCCTCAATGAATATCGCATCATCGAAAAAGATGCTGCCCTTGAGCGCCGTATGCAACCGGTCAAGGTTGATGAACCAACTGTTGAAGAAACCATCATTATCCTTAAAGGAATTCAAAAGAAATACGAAGATTACCATCATGTTCACTATACTGAAGGGGCTATCGAAGCGGCCGCTACCCTTTCTAACCGCTACATCCAAGATCGTTTCTTGCCAGACAAGGCCATTGACCTTCTAGATGAAGCTGGTTCAAAAATGAACTTAACCTTGAATTTTGTAGATCCTAAGGTCATCGACCAACGCTTAATCGAAGCAGAAAATCTCAAGGCACAAGCAACCCGCGATGAAGATTTTGAAAAAGCAGCCTACTTCCGTGACCAGATTGCCAAATACAAGGAAATGCAAAAGACCAAGGTAACGGATCAGGATACCCCAATCATCAGTGAAAAAACAATCGAACACATCATCGAGCAAAAGACTAATATCCCAGTTGGTGATTTGAAAGAAAAAGAACAGTCTCAACTTATCAACCTAGCAGATGACCTCAAGGCTCATGTTATTGGTCAAGATGATGCAGTTGATAAGATCGCTAAGGCTATCCGTCGTAACCGTGTTGGACTCGGTACTCCAAACCGTCCAATCGGTAGCTTCCTCTTTGTTGGTCCTACCGGTGTCGGTAAAACAGAACTTTCTAAACAGCTAGCCATCGAACTCTTTGGTTCTGCTGACAGCATGATTCGCTTTGACATGAGTGAATACATGGAAAAACACAGCGTGGCTAAACTCGTTGGTGCCCCTCCAGGATACGTAGGCTATGATGAAGCAGGTCAATTGACTGAAAAAGTTCGTCGTAACCCCTACTCACTGATCCTCTTGGATGAAGTTGAAAAAGCCCATCCAGATGTTATGCATATGTTCCTTCAAGTCTTGGATGATGGTCGTTTAACGGATGGGCAAGGTCGTACCGTTAGCTTTAAAGACGCTATCATTATCATGACCTCAAATGCAGGTACAGGTAAGGCAGAAGCTAGTGTTGGATTTGGTGCTGCTCGTGAAGGTCGTACCAACTCAGTCCTTGGGGAATTAGGCAACTTCTTTAGCCCCGAATTCATGAACCGTTTTGATGGCATTATCGAATTCAAGGCTCTCAGTAAGGAAAATCTTCTTCAAATCGTTGACCTCATGCTAGATGATGTTAATCAACGACTCTCAAGCAATAACATCCATTTAGATGTAACAGATAAGGTTAAAGAAAAACTTGTAGACCTTGGTTATGATCCAAAAATGGGAGCTCGCCCACTCCGTCGTACGATTCAGGATTATATCGAAGATGCGATTACAGACTACTACCTTGAAAATCCAAGCGAGAAAAACCTCAAAGCTGTCATGACTAGCAATGGTAAAATCATGATTAAATCAAAAAATAAATTGGAAACAGTTGACTCAAATGACTAATTCCACATACTAAAAGAATGTTCTTACTTGACAGTAAGAGCATTCTTTAATATGATAGAAAGAAAGCGCACACATAAAGGAGAAATTTATGACGAATCCAACCTTTGGAGAAAAAAAAGAGGGTGTAACCTACAAAACTAGATATGGTGTTTATGTAGTCATCCCTGACTCAGCACATGAAAAGATTATCCTCGTTCAAGCTCCAAATGGTGCATGGTTCTTGCCTGGTGGCGAGATTGAAGCAGGTGAAGATCATTTTGAAGCTCTCAAACGAGAACTGATTGAAGAATTAGGTTTTACAGCTGAGATTGGCAATTATTATGGTCAAGCAGATGAGTATTTCTATTCCAGCCATCGTGATACTTACTACTACAATCCAGCCTATCTCTACGAAGCTACTTCTTATCAAGAAATCCAAAAACCTTTGGAGGACTTCAATCATCTAGCTTGGTTCCCAATCGATGAAGCCATTGCTAACTTAAAACGTGGCAGTCATAAATGGGCAATTGAAGCTTGGAAAAAACAGCATCAAGTTTAAATTAACTTTTCCAATTTTTCCAAAAAGTGCTATAATAGAAATAGAAACACAGGAGGAAAGCCTATGAAGCTCATCAACACTACTAATTCTCACTCAAACCTTGTTAAAAGCCAACTGGAGAGTACCGACGCTACACTCGTAGAAGTCTACTCTGCAGGCAACACTGATGTTATCTTTACTCAGGCACCGCTTCATTATGAAATCCTCATTTCCAATAAACATCGTGCTATCCGCGAACAAGAAATAGAAAAAATCCAAGAATTTTTCTTGAATCGCAAGATCGAAAAGCAAAATATCGATGAAGCTAATATCAAGACCCTCTACTCTGAAAAATTGATTGAAATCTCAATCCCAACAAAATAAAACTTAGCAATATTTGGACAACACTCTAAAAATTCTTACTTTTTAGAGTGTTCTTTGTCTGTCTAATCTGATATTCTAGAATCAGATTCAATGTTACAGAAAGAGTTTTCTAACAATCCTTCAACTTACTAAGTTTGGCAATATTTTTGTAAAAACTCGTACTTGATCATCAAAACAATTAATTTTACTATTATAATTTACTAACATTAAAAAAGGAGCTCATAAATGGAGAACATAGTATACAGAAAAGCCAGGCTAGACGAATACCAAAAAATTGGAAAAGTAATAGCCGATAGCTTCTTTGACTATCCATTCTTAACTCTAATCATAGATGATCTCAAGAAACCTGAAAACTATCCTGCTTTCTTAGAACTATTGGAAAGTCTCCTTACTCGCCTCTATATCAAAGAAGAGACCTGCTTAGTAGCTGAACAAGACGGAGAAATCCTAGCTGTCGCCTTATTACAACAAAATGATTTTTCTATCCTATCTTACTTGCTAAATGGTGTCATAAAACTGTTTCGCTACATTAGTCCTCGAAATTTTTTGAAGTATCTTGATTTAGTAGACCGTTCCGAAAAACATTTGAAAAAATCTAATAGCTTTGACTGGTATTTGATGCTCCTTGCAGTCAATCCATCCGTTAAAGGACAAGGAGTGGGTAGTGCTTTTCTTAGAGACGCAGTTGAGCCTTATGTCAAATCCAAGGGCTGCAAGCGCTTAGGGCTCATTACCAGTACAGAAAAAAATGTTCCATTCTATAAAAAGAATGATTATGTATTGCTAGATTTTATGGAGTTAGAGTATGGGACTAAGTCCATTGGGAACTGGGCTTTTTTAAAAACTATCAATAAATAAAGTAAAAAGGAGTTGAAATCAACTCCTTTTTACTTTATTTAACTGCTTCTTTCAAGGCTTCTACCTTATCCAAGCGTTCCCATGGAAGGTCAATATCTGTACGTCCCATGTGTCCATAAGCCGCTGTTTGACGGTAGATTGGACGTTTCAGATCAAGCATTTGGATGATTCCTGCTGGACGAAGGTCAAAGATTTGACGCGCTGCTTTTTCAAGCTTGCTTTCAGCTACGGTTCCAGTACCAAAGGTATCGATACGAACAGATACAGGTTGAGCTACACCAATGGCATAAGCCAATTGAACTTCTGCTTTCTTAGCAAGACCTGCAGCAACGATGTTTTTGGCAATGTAGCGAGCTGCATAAGAAGCTGAACGGTCAACCTTAGTCGCATCCTTACCAGAGAAGGCACCACCACCATGACGAGAGTAGCCACCATAAGTATCTACGATAATCTTGCGACCAGTCAAACCTGAGTCTCCTTGAGGTCCACCGATTACAAAGCGACCAGTTGGATTGATGAAGAATTTAGTCTCATCGTCAAGATAAGAAGCTGGAATCACTTCCTTGATAACCTTGTTAATCACATCTTCATGAATTTGTTCATTAGTCACTTCTGGATCGTGTTGGGTTGAAATAACAACCGTATCCACGCGCACTGGTTGGTCATTTTCATCATACTCAACAGTGACTTGAGATTTAGCATCTGGACGAAGATAGCTGATTTCACCAGACTTACGTAGTTCAGCTAAACGACGAACCAACTTGTGACTGAGTGAGATTGGAAGTGGCATGAGTTCTTCAGTTTCATCCACCGCAAAACCAAACATGAGACCTTGGTCTCCTGCTCCAATCAAGTCAAGTGGATCTTGATCCGCATTTCCGCGAACTTCTAAGGCTTCATTAACACCTTGAGCGATATCTGGAGATTGCTCCACCAATGATGGATGAACTCCTACTGTTTCAGCTGAGAATCCATACTCTGTATTGGTATAACCGATCTCTGCAATGGTATCACGTACGACACGGTTGATATCCACATAAGCTGTCGTTGAAATTTCACCAAAGACATGAACTGAACCAGTATAAACAGCTGTTTCAGCAGCAACGTGTGCTTCTGGATCTTGCTCTAAGATAGCATCCAAGATAGCATCTGAAATTTGGTCTGCAATCTTATCTGGATGCCCCTCAGATACAGATTCAGACGTGAAAAGTTTACGTTCTGACATAAAAAATGTCCCCCCTTAAAAAATATTCGTTATAGAGTTACAAAGAACTGGCAGGAAGACCATTTGCAATCAATCCTACCACCTTATCGGGACCATATAACCTAACTATTATAACACGAATTTTTGAAAAATACTCGTATGATTACTATTTTTCTCACTCGGAAAATGTTTTCCAATCTCAATCAAATAAAAACTCTCAAAGTAGATGGGTTACTACTTCAAGAGATTTCGTAAAAACTAATTATTTTCTAGATAAAATTCAAACCGTTCCCCAACGTATTGGCTCTTTACATACTCAAAAGCTGTACCATCATCAAAGTAAGAAACCTGGGTCAGGCCTAAAATAGCATGCCCCTTTTCTACCTCTAGGTACTGGGCTATCTTTTCTTTGGCTAGGCGGGCATAAATGGTTTGATGAGATTTTCCAATCCGATAACCATGTTTTTGCAAGGTTTGGAAGAAGTGTTTGGTTACTTCTTCTTTTTTGAAATTTTTGATAAATTTCTCAGGAATAGACGCCACTTCATAGACCACAGGAACTTGATCTGCATAACGAACACGTTCCATCCGAATGATATTGTCAGTGGCCTTGATCCCTAATTTTTCAACTTCTTGCTCATTAGGAATAGTCCGACGATAGGAAATCAGATGACTCGATGGTGTTTTCCCCTGAGCCTTCACAATTTCCGTAAAACTAGTCGTTCCACGCATTTTTTCCTGAACACGAGTACTAGAAACAAAGGTCCCGCTACCCACACGACGCTCCAAAACTCCTTCCTCGACCAAAAGGGAGATAGCTTGACGCAGAGTCATACGGCTAACCTCAAATTCCTCAGCTAAGTCTCGCTCACTTGGAAGTCTTTCTCCAATTTTCCAATTTCCCTCGTCAATACCTTTTTTGATTTGGTCGTGAATTTTCATATAAGCTGGTAACATGCTTGCTCACTTCTTTTCTTTATTTTTTCCATTGTACCCTATCTCATGGGGAAAAGTCAAACTGCACTTGTTTGGTTGGTAATTCTGGGGCATTTATGATAGAATATTCAAGAAGATATTTCTTTTAAGAAAGGGAAAAGATGACCAACATTTCAACTGATTTGCAAGATGTCGAAAAGATCATCGTACTGGACTACGGTAGCCAGTATAACCAACTTATCTCACGTCGTATCCGTGAGATTGGTGTCTTTTCAGAACTAAAAAGTCACAAGATTTCGGCTGACGAAGTCCGCGCTATCAATCCTATCGGGATTGTACTTTCAGGTGGTCCAAACTCTGTTTACGAAGAAGGCTCATTTGATATTGATCCAGAGATTTTTGAACTTGGAATTCCAATTTTAGGAATCTGCTACGGTATGCAGCTATTGACTCACAAGCTTGGTGGTAAGGTTGTTCCTGCAGGCGATGCTGGTAACCGTGAATATGGACAATCTGAACTAACTTTGACAGAATCTTCTGCTCTTTTTGCCGGTACTCCAGACAAACAATTGGTCTTGATGAGCCACGGGGATGCTGTTACTGAAATTCCTGCTGATTTCATTCGTACTGGTACATCAGCTGACTGTCCTTATGCATCAATCGAAAATCCAGATAAGAAAATCTACGGTATCCAATTCCACCCAGAGGTTCGTCACTCAGTTCACGGTTATGATATCCTTCGTAACTTCGCTTTGAATATCTGTGGTGCCAAAGGCGATTGGACTATGGATAACTTCATCGAGATGCAAATCAAACAAATCCGTGAAAAAGTTGGAGACAAACGTGTTCTCCTCGGACTTTCTGGTGGTGTTGACTCTTCTGTTGTTGGGGTTCTTCTCCAAAAAGCCATCGGAGATCAATTGATCTGTATCTTTGTAGACCACGGTCTTCTTCGTAAAGGAGAAGCTGACCAAGTTATGGATATGCTTGGTGGTAAGTTTGGTTTGAACATTGTCAAAGCAGACGCTGCTAAACGTTTCTTGGATAAACTTGCTGGTGTGTCTGATCCTGAACAAAAACGTAAGATTATCGGTAATGAATTTGTCTATGTCTTTGATGATGAAGCAAGCAAACTGAAAGATGTGAAATTCCTAGCACAAGGAACTCTTTATACAGACGTTATCGAGTCAGGTACGGATACTGCTCAAACCATCAAGTCTCACCACAACGTTGGTGGACTTCCAGAAGACATGCAGTTTGAACTCATCGAACCTCTTAACACTCTTTACAAGGATGAAGTTCGTGCCCTTGGTACTGAACTTGGTATGCCAGACCACATCGTATGGCGCCAACCATTCCCAGGACCAGGTCTTGCAATCCGTGTCATGGGTGAAATCACTGAAGAAAAACTTGAAACTGTTCGTGAATCAGACGCTATCCTTCGTGAAGAAATCGCTAAAGCTGGTCTTGACCGCGATATCTGGCAATACTTCACTGTTAACACTGGCGTTCGTTCCGTAGGTGTTATGGGAGATGGCCGTACTTATGACTATACCATCGCTATCCGTGCCATCACTTCTATCGACGGAATGACAGCTGACTTCGCTAAGATTCCATGGGAAGTTCTTCAAAAAATTTCAGTTCGTATCGTAAACGAAGTTGACCACGTTAACCGTATCGTCTATGATATCACAAGTAAACCACCTGCAACTGTTGAGTGGGAATAGAGTTAATAAGTTAAAAAGCCCTAGAAATCAATGTTTCTCAGGGTTTTCTTTATTTTAACACCAAAACTATTTTTTACTATCTTATCCTACTATCGTTTTTTACATTTTTGGTTCTTACTATATCCATAGCTTTCTTAGGCTTGATAACAATTCTAGCATAATATCCATTATCATCAGGAAATTCATAAAGACGGAAAAAATCATTATTATATTCAAACTCACTAATCAAATATATTTCTTTATTTATGATTTCCTTACTACCTAAATTTTCTGAATACTTCCTGAGCTCTATTAACAAATTAAACACCTATTAATCAATTTTTAAATGTATCTTACCCTTAACTACATCCGGTATATATTTTGAAGTAATCTCATATTCGATCGTTTGAGGAACATTCTCAAACATTAGTATCGATGGAAATGCCATTGAGGAGTTATGTTTCAAATACTCAATGCCAAATCTTAAAATATCAAATTCTGAATTTGTAAAATTTTTATATATAAATATGTGTTCTAAAGAGTTTTTATAGTTGTATTTTTGATCTTCATAGCTGGTTTTTGTAGTATATGCGATAAGCGGATTAATATTAATTCTTTCTATATTTGATGGGATTATTTGAAAATAAGAGTAAGCATCAACTGAGTCACTTTCTTTAATTTTAAATAGAAATTCATCTAATTCAATTCCCTGTATCTCCTCAATTATGTTCTCTCCTGGATAAAGTAAGTTATTATGTTTTAGCAGACAACCTTTTGGTACCATCAGTTTTATATCGATATCTTCATCATATGTTTTACCTAAGTTAGAAACGATTAATTCGACAAATTTAATGTTATCTATGTATGTGAAATATTCAATGTACTCTTTGTAAGATATTATTTCCCAATATAATTTGTTTAATTTAGAAAAGCGTTTCTTTTCCTTATCAGACCCTATATACGAAGGACTACTGTTACCGAAAGGAATTTTCACCTGAAATTTATCTTTCCTTAAATTTCCTAAGTACCAAAAATTTTCATGTAGTTTGATTTGGTTTTCTTTAGCGAAATCATTTATAGTATCTTTGAATTCATCACTAATAACCACAGAATCAGCCATTTTATAAAGAAAATCAACATTCGCATCTTCTTTTGAAGGCGTGATCAACTTTTTAGTTTTATCTTCTAATATACCTGATTCTTCAGAAATTACGGTACTGTTTAGTTCATCTATATATTCATTAATCCTACTTTGCTTTTCATTGATAAATTTTGACTCCAGTAAACTAAATTGTTTAGGTAAAACATTTTCGTCAGATAATGTATTTTTATCCCTTATTGTCACAAACGGTTTTATATTTTCGCTTTGATAAGTTTCTTTTTCTGAAATTAATTTTAAAAAATAAAGTGATAGATGATTTGTAAAAAGCCTTTGAAAATCACTCTCGTCATTAACTATAAAAAATATCCCTCTATCTTTATATCTTTCTTTAAATTCTTGCACTTTTTCATATTGCTTAATGTCTATATTAGACGGAATTATCGGAGCTTCTAAAAAGTACATAAAAACTTGTTTATCAGCTGATAGCATCTCCTCAATTTCTTCTTCCGTTCCTGATCCATAATTATCTGTTGCTGTACCAAATCTTGTCCAAAATATAGCAACAGCTGCATCACATTCCCTAACAATTTGCTTATTCAATAATTCCTGTGGTTTATTACCTGATTCAGGAAAGCTATCCGTTGACCAATGCTTTATTGATACTTGTATATTATTCAAACTACCATATAGTTTATTAAAATTATCAACAGCTTCCTTAATTAATTGAAGATAGCCAGTAACATCCCCGGGACACGAAATTAATAAATCGTAAATAGTCACTCCTTCTCTTGGCATCCATGTATCCTCCGAAAATTTAATACTATACAAATCTAACCTATTATAATTATAAATCAAAAAAACAATATAATCAAATTCTCTTACTGTTTTATTGGTTATAAACATTGATTTCACTTGTCTAATTATCTCAATTTAATTGTATGCTGATTGCCATTAAATTTACTCTTTCTGATATTATTATCACTCACCACTACTTTTCCAGCCATTCTGCTTACTTCTTCTCTCATAGCATTTGCTTTTAAATTGGAGTATCTTCCGAGACTACCTTTTTAAATTCCTGAAACCATGCTATAATATAGTAAGTATAAGTCCAATAACCTAACTATAAAAGTCAATGTTAAAGATTTCTTACATCATCCGTAAGTGTTATTCTACTCTGATTCATACTATAATGAAAGTAACAAAAGATGGAGGTGTTTCACATGGAAACAATTTTACGAGTAGAATCATTAAAAAAGCATTATGGAAAAGAGCCGAATATCACCAAAGCCTTGAACGGTATATCTTTTCAAGTTGTCAAAGGTGAGTTCTTAGGGATTATGGGGAGCAGTGGTTCTGGGAAAACAACCCTTCTTAACTGTCTCGCTACTATCATCAAACCAACTGACGGCTCCATTCAAATGCAAGAAAAAGATTTAGGTCAGTTAAAAGGTAGTCAGTTAGCTGATTATCGTGGCAAGGAAATTGGTTACCTCTTTCAAAATTTTGAGCTTTTGGACAATCTGACAGCCAAAGAAAATATTTTACTCCCCTTGTCTTTGCACAAGGTCGATGCCAACGAAAGCAAGGTTCGGTTAGAATTGCTTTCCCAATATCTAGATATTTCTGAACTTCTGGATAAGTTCCCATCTCAATTATCAGGTGGTCAACGGCAAAGGGTAGCTGCTGCGCGTGCCTTAATTTTAGACCCTAAGATTGTATTTGCAGATGAGCCCACAGGAGCTTTGGATTCAAAAAATGCGACCATTTTGATGCAAAAATTATCCGAAATGAATCAAGTGGAAGAAACCACCATTCTCATGGTGACCCACGATTCAGTCGCTGCCAGCTTTTGCAACCGTATCTTGTTTATCCAAGACGGAAAACTATTCCATGAAATTCGACGCGATTATCCAAGAGAAAGTCAAGAAGATTTTTACCACAGAATACTAAAGGTCATGTCTGTACTGGCTGGAGGTGATGGCAATGTTTTCTAAATTAGTCTCAAGAAATAGCAAGAGGGATCGAAAGAATAATGGCTTGTATTTCAGTTCCATGGTTCTTTCTATTATCTCCTTTTACATCATCCTTTCTTTGTCCCATCAAGATGTGATGATCTTTCTCAAACAAATAGAGAGTGACGCTGTAAATAAACTCTTTAGCATGATTCCCATTCTTTATGTAGCAACCCTCTTTATTCTCTTTTTTCTAGTCTACTTCGCAAGCAGTATGCAGATGGAAAGGAGAAAACATGAATTTGGTGTCTATCTAACGCTAGGGATGCGAAGAAGCAAACTGTTCTTTCTGCTCCTACTCGAGGATTTGAGAAACAGTATCCTTGCTCTTGGAATAGGTCTTCCAATTTCAATCTTGATTTCAGAACTGATTAGCCTAATAACCGCTAAAATTGTTGGGCTAGGGATTATTGAACATCAATTTTCTCTATCTACTACAGCTCTATTCTATACAATCATCGGTTTCCTAGCCGTAAAATTAGCTGTCTTTATTCTTTTAAGTGCAAAAACAGCCAATAAGGAAATCGGAGATCTGCTATCCTATTCTCCTTCTGGCATGAAGAAACTACTCCCCAAGGGTGTGTACCTTCTTGCTTCTGTCCTCGGAATTTTGCTTCTAGGAACAGCCTATTACTTGGGGATGAGTGGACGAGCTTGGGAAAATGTCATAACAATGGGCATCACTGTTCTCTTGGGAACTCTAGGAACTATACTACTCTTCTTTGGTATGCGTTTGTTTATAGACTTTTTGGTCAAGCTTGGAAGCAATCGAAAACTCCACACCTATAATTTTAGACAGATTCAAGAATTAGTTATCCAGCGCTCAACTATACTGGCTATCTGCTCCCTCTTAATCTTCTCTGCCTTGTGCCTCTTTGGAGCAGGTGTTGCCATTGCAAGTGGCAATTCAGGCAATCAAACCCACGTTTTGGATTATACATTTAGAGATAGCAAGCAGGAAACAGATGAAAATCTTGATATGAATACAGTTAAAAAAGAGCTTGAAGCTGCTGGACTGGCATCACAGTTTTCAAAGATTCTACAAATCAAAGTGGGTAAACCGAAAGAACACGAGTCCGTGTCCTTTGAACAGTTCATCAAGGTATTGAAAGAGCAAAAAGACATTAAAAACAAGGAAGTCTTAGTCCATAATTTCCAAAAATATATAAGTTGCCACCTTTTGCCACTCTCTGAATACAATGAGCTTAGAAAGGCTGCCAATCTCCCTCCTCTAGAATTAACTAGTAAGGAAGCCTACTTGTATATGGGGAAAGATTTTCTCCCTGATGAGAACTTGGTTAACTCTGTTCTGAAAGCAAACCCTCAAATCAAAGTCATGGGAAATGATATAAAATTAATTGGAGATGTGCAGTCTTTACCAATTGTAACGGACCGTGAAATCACCCTCTCTGTAGCCCTCATTCTTCCAGATGAGACCTTTATGAGTTATACTGATAGTAAATACTCAAACTATGTCAGTGGCATCCTAGCTCCTGATCTGGTCAAGGAAAAAGGCCTGATGAAAGCTATCTCAGATACAAATGAAAAGCTGAATCAAACCTCTCTTAGTTATGAAAGCTATATACAAAATATGGGGCGCCAATTATTTTACATTATCTCTGCCAGCTATATTACTATTTATCTGGCTATCATCTTCCTTATTGTCGCAAATACAATTATCGGCGTTCAGTTTTTGATGGGACAAAGACAATCCTACAGACGATACCAAACCTTGATTCATCTTGGCGCCAACTACGAAACTCTTTGTAAATCTTCAGAAAAACAAATCAACTGGTATTTCGGTCTGCCAATAGCCCTTGCACTTATCAGTAGTAGCTTCGGAGTGAGCTCCCTCCTCACAGGAATAGTGCCAGCTAGTGCAAGAATGGCCATGGGGCAGAAATTTATCATAGCCATGCTGATCGTACTGCTCTTAGCTGGTTTTGAAGTCATCTATATCAGAATTGTAAAGAAAAATAGTAACAAGTACTTGTTATCCTTAATGGAACCAAAAAGAGAAGAATAAAATTTAAAAAGCGAGGAAAAGGAGGAACTAATATGAAGCATATTCTGGTAATTGAAGATGAAGCCTTGATTCGAGATGAAATTGTCATCTTGTTAGAGAAAGCTGGTTACCAAGTTGATAAGTTGATTGACTTCAAAGAAACAACCCAGCAAGTGCTGCAATACGATACAGATCTAATCATACTGGATTTGAATTTACCGGGAGAAACTGGCTTTCAAATTTGTAAAAATCTCAAGTCAAAACGCTCTGTGCCCATATTGGTTCTCACTTCTCGTGAACAATTAAAAGATGAAATCTACGCCCTGAAATTAGGGGCAGATGAGTATCTAACAAAGCCTTTCAAGAAAGAAAGATTTTTGGTACGTATAGAAAATATCTTGAAACGCTATGAAGGCAGACAAAATCTACTTGAAAAAGATAATTTTCTGTTGGATAGACAGACTTATACCCTTTATATCAATGGACACTCGATTTTACTCCCCCAAAATCAAGGGAAATTGTTAGAAACCTTATTGGTTACTAATGCTCCTGTCGTCACAAAAGAAGAACTAAGTATGAAACTATGGAACACAACTGAGTTCATCGATGAAAATGCCCTTCAAGTAAATATTGCAAGGCTCAAAAAGGTGATGAAACAGGCTGGCATTGCACTTCAAGTCAAGTCCGTCAGAGGTATTGGTTACAAGCTAGAAGAGGTAAGTCCAGATGAAACAGAATCTTAAATATCTAGCTACTTACCTGCCCTGGTTACTTGTTCTCTTAGCATTTGATCTATTTACAGCTGTTCTGCTTTGGCTTTCAGACGTGAGGATGTTTCAAGTCCTCATCCTTCTCTATCTTTTAGCTACAGTCCTGCTCTTTTTTATCCTATCACTCCTACTTATAAGAAAAGAAAGAAAAAAATCAACTGCTTATAAAGCCTTCATATCCAATCCTAAGATCGATACTGAGCTGGAATTATTGCGTTTATCAACTAACTCAGAGAAAGAAAGCATTGAAAAAATAGCAGATACACTTTATCAAAAGCAGGCTCAAATAGGAAAACTCAACTCATTACTATCCGAGTACGAGGACTATGTTGAAAAATGGGCGCATGAGATTAAACTTCCTTTATCGCTTCTTTCCCTCCTTTTAGACAATCAAAGTGACCAACTACCTGAGGATACTGCTTTTAAATTGGACTATGTGAAAAATCAAATCCAAGGAAATGTATCACAGATCCTATTCTACTACAGGGTGAAAAGTGAGAAAAATGATTTTCTATTTGAAGACCTTGACCTAGAAGAGTGTATCCAAGATCTTTTGGAGAACTTTGATCCCTTGCTCAAAGAAAAGAATTTTACGATTAAGTTAGAAAACATACAAGGAATCTGCTACACCGATCAACGCAGTTTTGGATTTATCCTGTCTCAAATATTAGCCAACGCCCTTAAATATTGCTCTGACAAACCAGAACTCAAGATTTCTATGTCAATTGACAAGGGGCGCAAAACCCTGATTATTAGGGATAATGGGTGTGGAGTTAAAGCTTGCGACCTCCCTCATATCTTTGAAAAAGGATTTACAGGTGATTCAGGAGAGACAAGGAAAAAATCAACAGGCATGGGTCTCTATCTTGTCAAACAATTAGCAGATGCTTTAAAAATCGACATCGCAGTAAAATCCGAATGGATGCAAGGATTTGAGATTACTCTTTCTATTTAGTAAATGTTTCGATTAAGAAAATTGCCTAATTATAGAAAGCACATATTTTATACCAAAAAGGAAAGCACTTCTGCTTTCCTTTTTGATATCATAAAAACACCCTGAAATACTTGTCTCAGGGTGTTTGTTTCATTTTTAAAATGTCTGGCGCTTAGCTTTTCGTTCTGCACGTCCACGAGCACGACCTTCTGCTCGCTTGGCTTTACGACGTTTTTCATCGACAGCCCACTGGATTTTTTTCTTATATCCTGGTTTGACTTTTTTCTTTTTCTTTTTAACCAAGCCAATCATTTCGATGTCCAATTTTTCTTGTTTCTTCTCACGATTGGCACGACGATCGCGGTCATAGGTATCTTGGAATTCTCCGTCTTTAACCATCTTAGGCACAAACTTGATCCCTAGTTTCTCTAACTCACGAATATCTGAGTCGTCACTAGGCTGGTAAAGGGTAATGGCTGTACCAGACAGACCATTACGTCCAGTTCGTCCAACACGGTGGACAAAGAAGGACAAGTCTTGTGGAATGGCATCGTTAATGACGTGACTGACCCCCTCAATGTCAATCCCACGCGCAGCCAAGTCAGTCGCAACGATGTACTCAAAATCAAGGTTTTTCACCTGATTCATGATGCGTTTACGTTCACGAGGAGCAATATCTCCGTGAATCTTAGCTACTTTCAAGCCTTGAGCTGTTAAGTATGTATGCAATTCATCTGCACGTGTCTTAGTATTGACAAAAATCATGGCAAGATATGGTTGCATGACTTGAGTCAATTCATAAATCTGGGCATTCTTATCACGACCTTTAGTCGAAATCAACCAGTTATCAATGGTGTCAGAGATAACTGTTTTGGTCTTGATTTTTTCCATAACTGGATTAGACAAGTATTTTTTTAAGAATGGTTGCAGTTTTTGCGGAATAGTTGCTGAAAAGACCATAAACTGCAAGTCTTTTGGAAGACTTCCTGCAATCTTATCAACTGTTTCCAAGAATCCCATATCCAAGGTCATATCAGCTTCATCGACTACAAAGGTCTTAGCCTTGTGGATAGCCAAATCACCCGATTTTACCAAATCATAGATACGACCTGGTGTTCCAATGACGATATGGGGCTGGTTGCTTGCCAGTTTGTCAATCTGACGTGCCTTGTCCGTACCACCAACGTAGTTGACAACACGAATTTCAATTTCTGAGTGCCCTGCAATCTGGCGGGCTGCCTGGTAAATCTGAGTCGCCAACTCACGACTTGGAGCTGTGATAACGGCTTGCACACTGTCGCTTTCTTCATCCAACTGTTGGAAAATTGGAAGCAAGAAAGTATGAGTCTTTCCTGAACCTGTTTTTGATTCACCAACCAAGTCTCGACCAGCCAAGACAATAGGAATCAACTTATCCTGAACCTCAGTAGGAGTCGTAAACTTCAACTCCTCCAAAGCTTCTTCTATATATTTTTTAAATTTAAATTTCGTAAATGACATAATATCCTCGATTCTATCTATCTACTCATTATACCACATTTTGATGCATTTCAGTTAAACTTTCGGTTTGAATAATCACTCCGAAATGTAAAAACATACCCGATTAAAGGCAAGAAAAATACTCTCTGTCCATCATAAACAGAGAGTATCGCTTTTTTATTTAAGCTCCCATTCTTTCATTAGCCAATCACAAAACTGTTGATAGCGTTGGTCGAGAGCTTCATGATGCCCATATGCATCAAAGGTGGAATATATTGAGGAAACTGCTTCTGAAATCAGATCATGAAGTTCCCTTGCAAAAAGAGGAGCCTTAGACAGACGGTTGGAATGATTGGCACCTTCTGTCTGACCATTTTGCAGATAAATCAGGCTTTGGCTCTGTATCAAGTCATGTTCCCTGCAAAAGTCTATAAAGTCTGGATACCAGAAAGAACCACAGATAGAAAAGATACAGGTCGCAGGAAGATGGCTACTATAGAGACTATAGACAGCAGCAAGTCCCCCCAGTGAATAGCCACCATAAGCAATCCTGCTTTCATCAATCAAGTAGTCTTTTTTTAGAGTTGTTAGAATCCCTTGAAAGAGCTTCTCATGGTAGGCATCTACCTTCCCACCGAAATCTAGTGCCCCTTCTTTCAAAGAACTAGCTTTCCAAGGTGTAAAGTCATCCAGACGGTTTTCTGGAACTAAACCCACTAAAATTACAGATTGGGACAGGTATGATAAATAATCCAGTTCCCCATCGTTTAAGAGCACAACTGGGTAGGCTTGTTTAGAGTCATAGTTTGAAGGAAGGCTGACCCTAACTCGAATCCCTTCCCAGTTAAACTCCTTATTTCTTGATAAAGTCATTGATTTTTTCAAGGGAATCAATCACTGCTGGACCGTAGTCCATCAACTCATCGTAAGAGATGGTCATAATTTTTTGATTCTTGATTGCTGGTACATTTTCCAAAACAGCATTTGCCTTCATCAAATCCACTGCTTTTTCATCCAACTTTTGATTGCGGTCGCTGGTTACATAGATAATCAACTCTGGATCCATTGATACTAAGTTTTCCAAGGTCAAACCAGATGTTCCTGTTGCGACATTGGTATAACCAAGTTGGTTGAGCAAACTTTCTTGAAGGGCTGACTTGTAGGCACCAAAGGTTTCGTCATTGTAAGCAACCATAATCAGAGCTTTTTTCTTTTCACCCTGTGTTTCTGGATTGGCTTTTTTAACCGCATCGATTTTAGCTTGCAATTGCTCTGCGTATTGGTTTGCCTTGTCTTGGACATTGAAAATGGTACCAAGATTCTTCACATCTTCTACGATATTTCCCAAATCCTGTTGGATATTTGATAGTGAGGCTTTTTGCGTATAAACAGGGATTTTGTTTTCATTCCAAGCGCTGATAGTTCCCATTGACTTTTCAGAGAACATCATATTACGTCCCATCAAGGCATCAGGTTCATAAGAAAGAACTGTTTCTTGTGAGACTGATTTTTTATCACCAATATGAGGGATGGCTTCAATTGCTTCCTTGTATTTACCAGTTACGGCATTATCAGGATTGAGCATACCGGCAATTTTATCCTTCAAACCAAGTTCAAGCAAGATTTCAGTTGTTGAAAGATTGTTGGTGAGGACCTTTTCAGGGGCCTTTTCAAAGACTTGTTCGACTTCGTTTCCTTTGGAATCATAAGTTTTGATGGTTACAGGATAGCTGGTTTCTGTAGTAGATTTTTGACTTGTCTCTGCACTTGATTGTGTGGTAGCTTTTTCTGTTGCACTATTTCCACAAGCTGCTAAAGTTAAGGTAGCTACTGTTAGGAGCAAAATACTAAGTGATTTTTTCATGTTTTGTTTTCCTTTTCATTTTTTATAAATAGTGAATCATGGCTTGCTGGTCTTCCGTCCAAGTAATCCTACTTTGGACACCATAGACAGCCTGCAAAGACTCTGGTGTGATGGTCTCTTTTGGAGTCCCTTGGTAAACAATCTCTCCTTCTTTCATTAGATAGAGATAGTCTGAATAGCGACAAGCTAGCTGAATATCGTGTAATACTGCTAGTACATTGATATTGAGATGTTTGACAATGGTTAACAAGTCTAGCTGGTACTTGATATCCAAATGATTGGTCGGTTCGTCTAAGAGCAGGAGAGTCGGTTCTTGGGCCAAGGCGCGTGCCAACAAAACCCGCTGCTTCTCTCCTCCTGACAAAGAAGAGTATAGTCGATTTCTCTTTTCGAACATATCTACCTTAACCAGAGCATCCTCAACCAAGGCAAAGTCTTTTTCTTTTTCCTTTTGTAAGAAAGAGAGATGGGGTGTTCTGCCTAGCATGACGATTTCCTCAACCCTACAATCAAACTGTAACTGATTAAACTGCGTGACGACTGCCATCTGCTTTGCCGTTTCCTTGATGCTCATTTGTTCCAAGGGTTTTCCATCTAGAGAAATCAAACCTTGATCAGGCTTTTCCTGTCGATAGAGGAGTTTCAGCAAGCTAGTTTTCCCACTTCCATTGGGTCCCAAAATGGTATGAAATTGCTTGCCCTCCAGTTTGAGCGACACTCCTTTGAGAATTTTTTTCTCTCCGATTCCAAAGTGAATATCCTGGCACATTAAGTCCATATCAGACCTTCACCTCCCCTCGTCTACTTCCAACCATGTAGATAAAGAAAGGGGCACCTACTAGGGCTGTGAAGATCCCAATCGGCAGTTCAGCATTTTGAATCAAGACACGAGCAAGGACATCTGCCCAAACAACAAAGAGGGCACCTAGTAAAGTAGCTATCGGAAATAGCCTTCTGTAATTTGTCCCAACCAAACTTCGTGCCAAATGAGGTGTGATGAGACCAACAAAACCAATAATCCCACAGGTCGATACCAAGATTGCTGTCATTATAGCCACAATCGTCACATAAAGATACCAGTAAAAACGTAGGGGAATCCCTAAGGTCAAAGCCGCCTCATCACCCATCATCATGGCATTAAAAACACGATATTGGGTAGAGAAAAATAAAAAAGCAATTCCCACGATTATAGTTGGCAAGGTTAAGTGAGCCCAGGAAGTCCCCGCTAAAGACCCCATGGTCCAAAACTTGATGGTCATGACACTATCAGCATTAGCGCCAATTGAAATAATAAAGTTTGAAAAAGCCAAAAATAGTGCATTCACAACTGTCCCTGATAAAATCAGGCTTGAAGTTGTCATCCTGCCTTGCATGGAAGCAATCAGAAGTACTGCAACTGTTGCCACAAGCGCTCCAAGGAAAGAGCCAAGACCAATCATGACCTTAAACCCGAGAATGATGCTCAAAGTCGCACCAAAGGTTGCCCCAGCTGAAATTCCTAAAACATAAGGTTCTGCGATTGGATTATTGACTGTTGACTGCATGACGCTACCACACATGGAAAGGCCTGCACCAACTACCAAACCAAGAAAAACCCGTGGTAATCTCATATTCCAAACAATAGCAAGTGTAGACTTCGAAAGGTCTCCTATATCCAGAGGGGCCCCCATCTTACTTAAAATAATTCTATAAGTATCACTCAAGCTAATCTGAACAGACCCCATAGAAACAGCTAAAAATAGAGAGACTCCCAAAGCTCCTAGCAACAGAGATAGGAGAAAAACATATCGCAGGTTTTGATGGCTTCCAGAAGATTTGGAAATCATGAAACCCTCCCTTAATAAAATTAAAAATTTAGACAATTTTCATAAATAGTATACCACATTTCCAAGGCAGGAACAAGGCTAGAAAGATACAGCTAAAAAGACTGTTGAAACTAGAGAGCTGATTGAGCTCAGATTAAAATCCTAGTGAAACTAAAAAATCTCCCCCAAGGGAGACCTTTCTGGTTTATTTTACCTTACAGTGCTAGGAACCGTAACCGATGATAATACTTGAGTATATCGAGGCAAGGTGATAAAAATAAAAAAGCCCTCTGATATC
>NZ_JAPVZO010000032.1:0-23348 GCF_041432445.1 Streptococcus sp. 27098_8_69
AGTTACAAATTCTGACAATGGTTTTGTATCTGTTGAACCATCTGTATATGTTACTACAAGATTTCCTTTGCCATCGTTTGTGACTGATTTAATCTTACCATCTTTATCAACTGGAGTATTTTTTGCGATATTCGCATCGTCATTGTCCTTGTTGTACTCAAGTTTCAGTTTTTTTTCGATTTTAGCTAAGTCATCTTTTGTTACATTAGTTGGATCTGCTACTTCAACTTTATCAGCTGGAGTTGCAATATCGTACTTATCTGTTTGAGATTTAACGATGAAGTGAACATATCCTGGTGTCTGAGTTGCATTAGGGTTTTGATCTAATGCTCTAAAATCAGTAGCTGATGGTGCATTATCATTGTCATTAGCAACAACAAAACTTGTCCAATGGTTTGGAGCTTTAAGTGTTGTAACACCTGTCATCTTAAGAGTAGCTGTAGCACCTGATACAGTACCATCACCATGAGTGACTGCTGAATTCTCGATTTTTCCAGTTGTGAAACCGTAACCTGCCGTATTATCTGTTCCAATACCACCAGGACCACGTACATACATATCTTTAACAGCAGTGTTGTCTGATGCTTTGAATGTTAAATCAGTGTTTTCACCTGTATAAACATAGATTTCTTTCTTATCTTTATTTGAGTATGGAAGTTCAACTGTTGGAGCTACGTTTACAAAATCTGCTAATGCTTTTGTATCTTTAGAACCATCTTTATAGGTTACTACAACGTTATTTCCTTCTCTAGTTATGCTTTCAATACGCTCATTTTGGTTATCAACGTCTGTACCTTGTTTGTCAAGCAGATTTTTATCTTTGTTTGTTGTAGAATATTGAATCTTAATGCTATCTTTAATCTGGTTAAACACATCTTCTGATATATTATTAGCATTCGCTACAGAAATTTTTGTCTCTGGATCCTTAATATCATATTTTGCTGTTTGAGCTTTTAAGACAATTCTGAATGAACCTGGGTCATTTGCATATGAATTTCCAGTCGAGATATTGTAAAGAAGTCCTCCATCTGTATCTGTTGCAGTGGCATAACGAGTTACAATTGGAAGTTCAGCACTTTCTGTTGTAGGAAGTGTTAGTTTTTTTACAGGTGTTCCACCTTCTGTATCTTTTGTGATTTTACCTCTAATGTGAACAACTGCAGGATCTGCCGCTGTTGCTGTTGTTTCTGTCGAGATTTTTTCAACTACTGTATCATATTCGTTATCCAATATATTTGGATTTGATTCATCTTTAGCTGGTTGTACCTTATTTCCACCACGTAAAATTTCTGCAGATGCAATTTTCCCTGAATCATCCGTAAATTTAATAGGAATATCAAAATCTTCATTTGCATATACAAATACATCTTTCCTGTTGTCCAATGAGTATGGAATTTCAACTTTTGGAGCTACGTTTACAAAATCTGATAAAGCTCTTTTTTCTTGAGAACCATCTGCATAGGTTACAACAAGATTTCCTTCGGCATCTTTTGCTACTGATTGAATCTTAGCATCTTTATCAGCTACAGTTTTACCTTTTTTGTCTGCTAAGTTAGCATCATCGTTGTTTTGAGAGTACTCAAGTTGAAGTTTCTCTTTGATTTTGCCTAGCTCAGCATTAGTTACATTAGCTGGATCTGCTACAGTAACTTTTTCAGTTGGAGTTGCAATGTCATATTTTTGAGCTTGTGTTTTAAGAATGACACGGAATGCACCTGGGTCAGTTGGGTTTCCTACGGCTTTATTCTCAATAAATGCACCATCTGTGTCAGTTGCTGTTGCATAACGCCATCCTAAAACCATACCTGGTGCTTTATCTCCCTTAGTTGCTGCATCAAAGTCAGATTGGCTCAAACCATCTGTTGCTGCTGGGGTACCTCTATAAGTGATTACCGCTGGGGTAGCATCTGTCGCTGTAGTTTCAGCATTGATAACATTTGCTTTAAATCCATATTGAGTATTGATAGTATTTTCTTCACCTGCAACATCATCAAACGCTCTGTTACCACCTTGTTTTACAGTGGCACTCGCAATTTTTCCGCTATCATCTTTGAATTTAATGTCAAATGAGTTTTCTTCTCCAGAATATACATAAACTTCTTTAGTATCTTTATTAGAGTATGGAATCTCTACTGTTGGAGCCTCGTTTTGACGTGCAGGATTTACAACTACAGTAACTTCAATCTCACCTGACTCTTTACCTTGGCTATCAACGGCTTTATACTTAACTGTGTAAGTGCCTTGGGTATTTGTATCAACTGTCTTAGTTGCAGTGTTTCCATTTACTGAGACAACTTCAGCATGAACCTTATCACCTAGAGTTGCTTGAGCATCATCTTCTTTATCTGCTACTGTCACAAGAGATGCAAGGTCAAGTTGAGCACCTTGAGCAACAGTTTTGTTGTTTCCTTCAACAGCTGATGCAATAGTTGGAGCTTGGTTTTCTACTGAACGTGATTGCCAGTCAGCCACACTTGAGAAGCCACCTTCTACCACGTTTGAAATAGCTGCTACTTCAACACCTGCAATCTTGTCAGCCATTGTAAGGACAATCGTGTCTTGGAACTTACCGTGCTCAACTGATTTGACAGTTGCCTTATCTGATTTTTGTGATGTCCATGCAGCTGAGGCACTGTCACGTTTAACTGGGATTTCTAGAACTTGACCTGAAGTATCTGTGTAGCGCATGTAAGCGATCCCTGCATCGTGAGGAACCTTAAGAGTCACCTCTTTTTGTCCTGCAATAACAGCGTCTTGATTAGTAGACAAGCTTGAAGGTTCAACAGTTGTCACACCGACAGATACTGGTACTGTACGACGGCCACTTTCAGTACCGTTGACAGTTTGACTCACCTGTACTAGTTGACGTGGTTTAATAGTTGTACCATCACCTTGGTTGTTGTTCAAGGCTGTTGGAAGCTCACCAGTAGTCCAGTTTCCAGCGCTGTCAACAGTGACATTGCCGATATTTTGCTCTTGACCATCGACATAAAGCTTGATTTTAGCCCCTGGAACACCTGTTCCTGAAAGAGTGCTTGAAGTTGAAGCAACTGTCTGAACAGGAACGTTAACAGAGGTTTTGCTCAAGTTTGGAGTTACATTTGGTGCATCAACCTGACTAACCAACTGCTTGTCATACTTACCTGAGATAGCATACCAGTTGTTCGAACCTAAGTTTTTTACAGATTGCACACCTGCAATATAAGAAATCGTTTCTGATGGTTTTTCAACCACTGTACGGTAACGAACAGTGAACTTGCGAATACCTGAATAAATATGTGTGTCAAGAAGGTAGAGCTTCTTAGAGTTATCCTTGACACCGTTCAAACCAGGAATCTTATTGTATTCACTGCCACCAGTAGTACCTTTTACATATACCTCAACCTGACTGTTATCATAAATATACTGCTTACCAGATTCATTTGCGTTTCCGTTACCATTACTCCATTCAGTTCGAGTAGTATAAACGCCATCATACTCTGTTATAACATTATATGGATCAGATACGTTTTTAGGAATTGAGAAATACCAGTAAGCACCTGCTTTATCATATCGGGCTTCGTTAAAGGTTACCGTCCATTCCAAGACTGGACGTCCTTGGCCAGATGGGTCTGTAGGAACTGTTTTCCCATTGACAACTTCATAGTCATCCAGCTGTCTGTACTCGATCTTGGCACGCTGAGTTGGATCGCCATCCTCAATTTTTTTACCACCCTTATATTCGAACTTAATGTCCTTCCCTTCCTCAGAGCGATCTTGAGCACGTTCTTGTCCTGCAGCTCGACGGCTTCTTGACTTAGGTTGAGTGGCTGAAGTTTCTGCTGGAGCTGCCACTTTGACAGTTTGAGCTGCTGTCAAGTTTGCAGTTGAACCATCAGCAAAAGTCACAACTACTGATCCGTCTGCTTGGACTTGAACATCAGTCGCTGTAGGATTTACCCCCTTAACAGCTTCCACTACATTTGCTTTTTCTTCATCTGTCAAAGCTGAAGAATCTGCTACCACTGTCAATGAAGGGAGCTGAACTCCATCTGCTTCCTTAGCTGTTTTTGCTGAAGTAGCTTCTGAACTTGTAGGATTTTCGGCAACCACTGGTGAAGTTGTTGATACCTCCACTGCTGGTGCTTTATACGTTCCTACCTCGTCACTAGAGCTTGCTTCAGCAGCTGAGTTGGCAGTTTTAGTCTCTACCTCCCCAGTAGCAGCTGTGTCGGCCTTAACCGTTGGAGCTACCAAGGCTGCACCAACTGCAAAGACAAGCGAACAACCAAAAAGGAAATGTTTTCCTTTTTTAATCATACGCCAGTTCTTCTGCTCTGCATTTTTACGATTAAAATACATCACATTATCTCCTTTGTTTAAAAATAACTGCATGTCTTTTACATACAATTCAATTATACATCTCTTCTAGAAAATAGTCAATTAAAACAATTTTTGAACTTTCAAGTATTTTATAAACCCAAAACTACATATACACTGCCTTTTATCGCTTAATATAGTCATCTAAAAATTAAGGAAAATAGGATTCTAAACACATAGTTTTCTTCACTGTATCTTTTAAGACACAAAATTTCAAAAAAAACAGAAAATTTACATTAAATTTTCAAAATGAAAGAAAAAATAAATGAATGGAGTTTTTATCAAAGAACATTAGCAACCCTAAATTTTCTTGAATCTTTTAATACTCAAGAAAAATCAACCGACACTTTTTATTGACAAACCACTTAAGAAAGATGCTAGTCCAAGTATATATTTTTAATTTACAAGTCAATCGATGAATCTTCTTATGTTCTAAGAACCTAAGGAAAGAGTTTTTAATAAATCCTATACTATAGATGATCGTACACTGAAAATTTCTGCTCTTTTTGATTTTATAGGATCAAAGTGGTGTTTTCTTGTAAAAATATGAGATGACACCGAGGGATGCCATCGATTACACCTGCGAGAGTCAAATATAGTAGATTGAAATAAGGTACGAACAAATCGTTTAGGAAAGGCAAACTAATTTCTAGAAATATTTTTTAGCAGTCATAGTGTACTATTCCAGATTCAATCCACTATAAAAGGACTAAATCCTTGGTATAAATCATTTGTATCTTTTTGCAGTCTGAACAATAGTAGTAGGCTCATTTGACAGACATCTTTCTCGAGATGATACTCTCTACTGTCTAGTTGTTAACAACTTCTACTAGCTACCACCTATTATGGTTTTTTCTGGTTAGAACCGAGTTTTTAGGACTGCTTGAGGTACTTGTTAATTCTAAATTACTGTTTTTTGCTAAAAGTATCCAATTTACCGAATAAACCTTAGTTTGGCTCCAAAAGATGCATCTAGAAGTCTTCATGGCCTACTAAGTGGTGTTGAAAAGCATAAACCGCTGCCTGGGTGCGATCACTAACCTGAAGCTTTGCTAAAATGTTGGAAACGTGGGTTTTAACTGTCTTAAGGGAAATGAACAATTCATCGGCGATACGCTGATTTTCATAGCCCTTAGCGATTAGTTGAAGGACATCTCGTTCACGCGCAGTCAAATCCTCATGAAGTTCAATATGATTACGGTTGTATTCTACCTTCTTGCTAACCTCTTGTTCAATGGCTAGCTCTCCAACCGCCACCTTACGAACAGCGTGTAACAATTCATCGGCACTTGATGTCTTGAGCATATAGCCTTTAGCCCCAGCATTTAAGACTGGCATGATTTTTTCATTGTCTAGGTAAGAAGTCACGATCAAGATTTTAGCCTCTGGCCATTCTTTGAGAATAGCTAGTGTCGCATCAATCCCATTGACTTCAGGCATGACAATATCCATGACAATCACATCTGGACGAAGCTCCAAGGCCATGGAAATTCCTTCCGCACCATTGGTTGCTTCTCCTACAACCTCTACATCATCTTGTAATTCAAAATAACTTTTCAAACCAAGACGCACCATTTGGTGGTCATCTACCAATAATAGTTTCATCTTACTTCCTCTTATCTATCCAAATCAAGCAAGGGAATACGAATATCCACTGCCAAACCTTGCTTGGGAGCTGTTAATAGTTGTATGCTACCAGCCATATCTTCCACTCGTTCTTTGATATTGCGTAGTCCATAGCTTAGTTCATCAACATCATCTAACTGAAAACCGCGACCGTTGTCTACTACTTTCAACTGTAATTCTGTTTCAGTCTGATAAAGATAAACATCCAGACAGGAAGCTTGGGCATGACGGAGAGTATTACTAATCAATTCTTGAACGATACGAAAGACATGCTCCTCAATCTTTTTAGGCAATTCGTCTACCTGATATTTAAAACTGACTTTGAGTTCACTTTTTTCTTCCAATTCTTTGAGAAGCAACTGAATCCCCTCAACCAGACTCTTTTGTTCCAGTTCTATCGGTCGCAAATGTAAGAGTAGGATACGCAAATCTCTCTGGGCTGTCTCCAAAATAGCTGTCACACTCTGGAGTTGTGTCTGCATCTTCTCTTTGTCTAATCTGGAAGCTTGTTGACTGAGTCCTGATAAAATCATATGGGCAGCAAAAATTTCTTGACTAACTGTATCATGCAAGTCACGTGCGATTCGCTTGCGCTCCTTTTCAATGATCACCTCTTCTTTGACCAAGGTCTGATTGTCTGCTTTTTGAATAGCTTCTGTCAACAAACCGAGCTTTCCTGACAAATTTCTAAAACTTGCGTCTAAGTCAGCATCTCCCAAACTTTCTATATCTTTGCCAGCTAGGAGACGTTTGAGATTTGCTTGGATTCTTCTCTTTGAAATTTCGTCAACCATTGTCCAGAATAGGACTAATAAAAAGGCTAGGGCAAGACTAAACATCAGGGCTAGAAAAAGGACTTTTTCTGTCTTTTCTAGATCCTGGAAAAGAGAAGTCCACTCCAAATCTATGACCCTAAAAATGCTTCGAAAGAGAAAGGCAACATAGAGAAATGAGGTGAGACCAATTAAAATATAGGGTTGTTTTTTCATCCTCTCACCACCTCAACATCTCCAACCATGGTTGTTAAGAAAATCTTTACACTCTTAGGACTCTTGAGATAGTCTCTCGTTTCTTGATGAAATTGTTCATTGCGCAAAGCACGTTTAGGCTGGTCAAAAAAGGCTAAGTCTCCATACAGAGAATTGACACTAAGGCTGACTTCTACATCCACTGGTACAATAATTCTAGTCGTACCCACTAGTTTTCTCAAGATGATAACATTATCATGATTGCTCAAAATGACATGCTCCAAATGAATCGTATCTTTCCCCATGAGACGAAAAAGGTTGATATCATCAAAGCGACAAGTCTGGTAACTTGAAAAATGGTGGAGATTTCCAAACCAACGATTTTTCTCCCTCTTTACCGTCACTACTTCTTCAAAAAACAGATTGGTATCTTCTCTTTCCTGGTTCATCATAGGATAAAGCAAAAGCAGGCTGTATATCAAGGCCACAAAGATAGCCATAATAACAAAAGGATTGAGCATGATGATAAAGAAAAATAGGATGCTCACTGCCACTAATATGAGGTTATTTCCCTGTCTTCCAGTATAGTATCGAATCAGCAGTAAAAACAAGAGCAATATCAGCAGAAAACGGGAAAAATGCTCTGATACCATCATAATCAGAGCTCCTGTTAATAAACAAGCTTCAATAAATAGAAAAATTTGAAATTTTCGCATGTATCCGTCCTCTCTATTTTATTGTATCACAAAACCAAAAAGTCACATCAGTCTGAGGAATGATAAAGAGACCGGGACCAAAATCCCGACCTCCTTATAGTTGATCTTTTGCTTCTTTTAATTTTCCGTAAAGGAGATAGTCTACCTGCTGCAAATCCTCAATTTTTGCACAATTAAGGGCACACATAATCAAGCGTAGATCTTCCTTCCAGCTTTCAACAATAGCGATAACGACATCCACTGGGTAGTTTTCAACTAATTCTAACATGGTACGTGATAGACCAACTGCCTTGGCTCCAAAGACTAGGCATTTGATGATGTCTAGTGGATTGCGCACTCCTCCACTTACCAAAAGTTCCATCTTATCTTTCCAGTCTTGGGCATTTAGAAGGGTTTGCATGGTCGATTGCCCCCAATCATTGAGGTAGTCCCGTTGACCACTGCGACGGTTTTCGATATAGGCAAAGCTAGTTCCGCCACGGCCAGACAAATCAACCGTACGTATCCCCATCTCGTACGCCTTAGCAATGGTCTTCACATCCATGCCAAAGCCGACTTCTTTTAAAACAAGAGGAACTGAGATTTGATTAGCATAATCTTTCAGATTGCTTTGCCATAATCTAAATTGACGTTCACCTTCTGGCATGAGTAATTCCTGCATAACATTAACATGGACTTGCAATAGAAGGGGATTCATCTCTTTGACCGTTTGTAGCCCCAGTTCAACAGACTTATCCAAGCCAATATTGGTTCCAAGTAGAAGGTTAGGGTGACTAGTTTTGACGGAGAAAGAGTCATCTGATGGATCCTTTAGGGCAGCGCTGTAGGAACCTGTCACAAATAAAATCCCACAAGCATCTGCCACCTGAGCCAATTTTTGATTGATTTCTCTGCCCTTGTCACTACCGCCTGTCATAGCATTTATATAAAAAGGAAAGTCCCATTTGCGCTCTGCAAATTCTGTCGAAAGATCAATCTCATCTAAGTCATATAAGGGTAGTGAGGAGTGGATTAACTCCACCTCATCAAAACTATTATAAGTACTTTTTTGTTCAAGGGCATAGTGGATGTGCTCATCCTTCCGATTCGTCGTCATGTCCTATCCTTTCTTGATACAAGAGCTCAATCCCTAGATCAGCCCAGCGTTTTTTCAGTAATGTGGTCGAATCTTGGTCAAAACTGAGGGCTATCCCACAGTCTCCACCACCAGCACCACTACTTTTTGCAACAGCTTTTAAGTCTCGGCTGGCATCTTTTAATTGTCTGAGCGAAGGTGTGTAAATATCTGAACTCAAGCCTTCTAAAAGTTGGCTGGCTTGTTCTAGCAAGTCAATAATGGTTTCTTCTTGATCTGTCTCCAAAGCCTTTACCAAGTTAGCTACAGTTTCTTTTGAAGCCAGCAAGAAGCTCGCGTTCATATTATTCTTGATTTGCTTGACCATGTGACTAGATACAGCTACTTCCTTGGTCCAACCCACCAAAAAATCAAATTTCAAGGCTGGTTCAACACTAGAAATAGAAAAGCCCCAATCACGTGCCAATACAGTTGGCAAGTCTTCCTTTTCTAGCCATTGTGCCACTTTCTCACGGTCAAACGACTGATAGAGAACTAGATCTTCTGAAACGATACAAGCAATGTCACCCATGGAGCCATTGTCCCCACGTTTGAGAAGGACTGCACTCGCCAGTTTAAACAAGAGGTCTCTTTCAGCTGGTCTTTCATAAAAAGCAAGTATGGCCTTGATAACCAAAACAACTACACTACCACTAGAACCCAGACCAAACTTCTTGCCCTCACGCTCCATTTTTCCACGAATCTCTAAAGAAAAAGGCTGCAGTTCAACTCCTTGGGCAGTTAGATACTCCTCCACCAAGGCAACTGTTTCTTGAATCAAGGCATAAGAAGAATCCGGTCGCAAGTCTACACTGTAAGTAAACATATCTGAGTAGAGTCGATAAGCATCAGATATTTTAATCTCAGCCGTCATATAGATGGGAATAGCCTTTATTAGCGCCAACTGTCCTGGTTCTAAAATGGCATACTCCCCAGCCCAATAGAGCTTCCCACAAGTTTTAACAATCGTCATCTTGACTAAAATCCTTTGTTTTTGAAACGATTAAGCGATAACGTTGACCTAATAGTTCTGATAGATGTTCCAAGTCTTTTTCTAAACAAAGAACCTTGACATTAGGCCCCGCATCCATGGTGAAGTAACAAGATTCTCCTTGTTCTCTAAGCTGACGAACGAAATCCATAGCCTCATAACTCGCATCTGTCAGATAAGAGAACGGCGGATTTGCAGTTTTTGTCGTAGCATGCATTGCGAGAGCGTTCTTTTCTGTTAATAGTCCAACTTTCTCAAAGTCATTTTCCTTGAGGTAAATTAGCATATCCTTGTAATCTTGTTCAGATTGACGAATCCAGTCCTCAAAAGTTGTCGAAGTTTCTACACAGAGTTTCATGCCATCTCGACTAGAGATTGGTTTTTTCTGGTCTTCCAAGACCAACATAATCATAGCTAGTTTCAAGTCAGTTTCAACTGGATAAATCTCTCCACTATCCTTATCCCAAGCTGCTATCGGTCCATAAAAACTACGAGATGAAGAACCAGATGCGAACTTAGCTTCCAAAGCTAATTCTTTACGATCTAGCCCTAATTGGAAGTAAGCATTGCAGGCTTTGACTAGGGCAGACAAACCACTAGAACTTGAAGAAAGACCTGCCGCTGTTGGCATATTGTTCTTGGTGTCAATACGAACAAAACCTGCTCCTTCAGGACGGTAGCGGTCAATGATTTTACTCATTTTGACATGCTCAGCTTCGTTTTGCAACTGACCATTGATGTAGAAAGCATCCGAGCTTGCATCTGCTGGTAAAGGAGAAAGTGTTGTCTCCGTATACATATTTTCTAAGGTTAGAGAGATACTGCTAGTCGCAGGAACCATCTCTTTTTCTGCTTTCTTACCCCAATATTTGATAATAGCAATATTGGCATAGGAACGTACTGTTACAGGCTTTCGATCCATGTCTGAACAGCTCCTTTCTCTTCTAATCTTTCTGCGAGTTCTTGTGCTTGACTGACATTAGCAACCAAGGCGATGATGCAGCCTCCTAGACCTCCACCACTCATCTTGGCGCCTAGAGATCCATGTGCAAGAGCAGTTTCTACCAAGGCATCTGCCTCAGGGCTACTAACTCCGATTTCTTTTAGATTTCCATGAGCTTTGGTTAGAATTTCTCCCAGCTTCACGGCATCTTTTGTTTTTATTGCTTCTTCTGCTTCTTGGGTCAACTCTCCTAGCGCATGCAAGAAAGGTAAGGCATCCTTGCCCTTGCTCTCAACAACTTGGATAGCTTCACGAGTATGTCCATAAACTCCAGTATCTGCAATAACCAGATAAGCTGACAAATCCATGGTTAATTCTTCAAAACCAACATTCTTGATAAAACGAATAGGCTGGTCACTAAGACAGGTCTTGGCATCTAAACCACTAGGATTCATATGGGCAATCATCTCCGCCCGATTGACTAAAATCTCTAACACATCATGTGGAAGTTCTGCTTGGTAATAATCAAATACCGCACGAATAGCAGCAATGCTAATGGCTGCTGAGGACCCCATCCCACGTTTTTCAGGAATAGCCGAGTCAACTTGACAACGAATGCAAGCTTCTTTGATATTCAAATACTCGAGAGAAGCATAGACAGCCATAGACAAGGTGTCCTCTTCAAAAAGACGCCATGGTGTCGCTGCAGGAACTACCCGACAAGTCACCTCTACCTCTAAAAGAGGCAAAGAGATGGCTGGGTAGCCATAAACCACCGCATGCTCTCCTATTAAAATAATTTTACTATGTGCCTGACCGACACCAACTTCTTTTGTCATTTAATCCTTCTATCAGACGAAAAGCGTCTTTTTCTAGATAAAATTTTAGAACTTTATTCCTTTCTATTTTATTATATTTTCACAAAAAAAGCGATTGTTTCCTTCACAATCGCTTGTTTTCATTATTGTACCCACTCACCATTATAGTTGACCTGGTAGCCACCTACTGCGGTATTTACAGCTAGGGCACCTGAACTATAGGCATAGTACCATTTACCATTAACTTGGAACCAGCCTGTCACCATAGCTCCTGACGAACGAAGATAATACCAAGTATTATCGACATAAATCCAGCCAGTTTTCATATCACCATTTTCAGCATCTAGGTAATACCAAGTTGAACCATCTAGATACCAACCTGTCGCCATAGCACCTGATGAACGGAGATAATACCACTTGTTACCAAGATATTGCCAACCTGTTTGCATTGTAGCAGTTGTTGGATCTAGATAGTACCAAGTTGAATCATCGTTTATCCAGCCACGTGCGAGCTCCCCAACAGTCAATCTGTTGATGCGAGAATCAAAGCCACCATCCTTCTGTAAATAATACCAGTGCCCCTCATCATGAACCCAACCGGTTTTTAAGGTGTGATAACTTCTTTGGTCTTTAAAATAGTAGACTCGTTTCTCAGTAGAGCTATCATATTGTTCACCATGGTGTTTGTTGGTATTTGTAGCAGTTTTTGCTTCTAAAACTTGCTTACCAACAAATTCTTGTAGTACCCCATCTTGACCAAAGTAAAACCAATCTGGTCTAAAAGCAATCTCTTGCCTTGGAGAAGGACCAATCGTAACCCCTTTGTGTGGAGCAGGTATATATTGCCAGCCGACAACCATCTCTCCAGATAAAGGATCAAAATAATAGTACTTACCATCAATCACTCGCCAGTAGGTTTCTTTGAGTTCCCCCTTCTTGTAGTAGGTTCTACCATTTTCTTGGACAAATTGCCAGCCTTCTGAATCCGAATCATCCGCAAATACTGTACTTGTTGCTAACAGACTTAAGAAAAATACTGCTAGTCCAACTTGCATCATTTTTTTCAAAAATTTCATTCTTGTTTCCTCCAAAATGATTGTATCAAAGTTCAAATCATATGTCAACATTTCAACGACTCAAAAAAAGCAGTTACAAAACTGCAACTGCTTTTCTATTCTTGCATGGTGTAACCAACACCACGCACGGTTTTAATGTAGCTCTTTTGACCTTTCACGTCAAGTTTACTACGTAGATAACGGATATAAACGTCCACTATATTGGTTTCGGTCGCACTTTCATACTTCCAAACTCTTTCCAGCAATTGCTCACGAGTTAAAACCTTCTTACTTCCCATAAGGGTAGCTAAGAGGTCATATTCACGACGTGTCAGAGCAATCATCTCCTCGCCACGATAGACGGTATGATGTTCAACATCCATACGCAGATTGCGATAAGCTGTCGGAACTTTCATCTGACTACAGTGTTGGTCGATGAAATCTCGACCTCGGAAGATAGCTGAAATACGACTGACCAAATCATCGATAATGATTGGTTTATAGATGTATGAAACAGCGAAACGCTGGATTGTTTCAAGTTGGTCTTGCAATTCTTCTCGATGGTCCAAGACCATGATCACCGCAGCTGGCTTGGTTCGACTCAACTTATCTGCAAAATCCTGGGCTGTCATATCCCCTAGATGAGCATTCAATAAAATCAAGTCATAGTCTGTCTGAAGAGCCATGGAGAGGGCTTTTTGTCCCTCTTCTACCTGATCAACTCGGTATTGCTCTTTTTGGAGTTCCAGACTTAAAAAATGAGCTAGATTTCTTTCTTTCTCAAGTAATAAAATCCGTTTCCCCATGGCTGACCTACTTATTTTTCGTCATACCAAGAGTAGTGGAATGTTCCTTCTTTATCCTTACGTTGGTAAGTGTGGGCACCAAAGTAGTCACGTTGTGCTTGGATCAAGTTCGCTGGAAGATCAGCTGAACGGTAGCTATCAAAGTAAGTAATGGCTGCTGAGAATGTTGGTACTGGTACACCTGCTTGAACAGCAAGAGCTACGATATCACGAACTGATTGTTGGTACTTAGCTGTTACATCCAAGAAGTACTCATCCAAAAGAAGGTTAGCAAGATCTGCATCACGG
This sequence comes from Streptococcus sp. 27098_8_69, assembly GCF_041432445.1. NCBI lineage: Bacteria > Bacillati > Bacillota > Bacilli > Lactobacillales > Streptococcaceae > Streptococcus > Streptococcus sp. 27098_8_69. Next base: position 13,685 of record NZ_JAPVZO010000032.1, read on the forward strand.
TTGTAAGCATCTGTAATCTTTTGCAAGAAACGAGAACGGATGATACATCCATCACGCCAGATAGAAGCGATATCTGCAAATGGCAAGTTCCAATTATTTTCTTTAGAAGCTACACGCAATTGCGCAAAACCTTGTGCGTATGAGATGATTTTTGAGAAGTAAAGGGCTTGACGGATTTTTTCAATCAACTCAGCCTTGTCGCCTTCAAATTTGAAAGCGGCTGGTTTTGGAAGCACCTTGCTTGCATGAACACGTTCTTCTTTGTAAGTTGAGATGTAACGTGCAAATACTGACTCAGTAATGAGTGACAATGGCACACCAAGGTCAAGAGCTGATTGACTAGTCCATTTACCAGTTCCTTTGTTTCCTGCAGCATCCAAGATATAGTCTACGATTGGTCCGTCTTGACCTTCGTCATCTTTACGGCCCAAAATATCAGCTGTGATTTCAATCAAGTAGCTGTCCAATTCACCCTTGTTCCACTCAGTAAAGATTTCAGCCATGTCTTCTGCAGAGAGGCCAAGCAAGTGTTGCATAAGATCGTAGCTTTCTGCGATCAATTGCATATCACCGTACTCGATCCCATTGTGGACCATTTTTACATAGTGACCAGCTCCATCAGGACCGATGTAAGTTACACATGGTTTACCATCTTCTGGAGCTTTAGCAGAGATTTCTTCAAGAACATCTGCTACCAAGTCATAAGCTTCTTTTTGTCCGCCAGGCATGATAGAAGGACCTTCAAGGGCACCTTTTTCACCACCAGAAACACCTGTACCGATAAAGTTGATACCTGAGTTCGCCAACTCTTCATTACGACGGATGGTATCTTTGTAGAAAGTATTCCCTCCATCAATCAAGATATCACCTTTATCCAAGTGTGGAAGAAGGGCTTGGATGGTCGCATCTGTACCAGGTCCTGCTTGAACCATAAGCATGATACGACGTGGTTTTTCAATTGAGTTTACGAAGCTTTCGATATCATAGCTTGGCACGAAGTTTTTATCAGGGTGGCAAGCAATCACATCTTCAGTTTTTTCTTTACTACGGTTATAAATAGCAACTGTATAACCACGAGATTCAATATTAAGGGCAAGGTTACGACCCATTACGGCCATACCAACAACACCAAAGTTAGCTTTTGTCATGTGACACTCCTCTTGTTTAATATGTTTTATTTTATCATGTTTATCTGTGAAAAGAAAGAATTTTGTAACAATTTGACTAGTAGTCTAAATCATCCGCATGTCCAGAACCATTCCCTACAAAGTAACCTGTCTTACAATTAAGGGTAAAGAGATAGGTACCATCTGGTTTATAAAGATTATAGTAGCCATTACCATTAACAATATTCACAGGTTCCAAAATGTATTGGTTGCCTGTAATGTAGCCACGCGCACGCGAAGTCTCAAGAATGCGTTCAAGGACACCATCTGCAAACGTCCAAGCAGGATCACTACTATCACTTACAGCGGCTTGATTGTACGGTACTCGACTGACACTTCTTTGTAGGTTCACACCATTGCTTGCTAGTCCACTATTTAGGATATTACTTGCTGAGGCTGTTTCACCCGCTGAGGTTGATGCATTAGCAGAGCTGCTAGCATTGCTTTCAGTTACAGAACTTGACTCTGCTTGGCTTGATGAACTTGACTGACTACTGCTTGAGCTTGTAGAACTTGAAAGTTGACTCTTACCGAGACTAATAGCCTTAGCTAGCAGTTTATCAATTTCAGTATTCCCTGTCTTAACTTCGGTAAATTTAGCATCTGCCTTTACTTTAGCATTTGTATTTAGAACACCATCTGTGATAGCTGGTGTTTCAAATTGAGCATTAACATCTTGTACCGCTTTGATTTGTGTTTCAAGACTATCGTATTTTGATTTGGCAAGAGTATGCTCACTAGCTCCCTCAAGTTTATCTAAAAGTTCTTTGAGCTGGCTCAGCTGACTAAACTGACTATTTTTTAGGGCAGTTTTATTCTCATCAGTATAAAAAGTATCATAGAGACTGTTAAATTGATTGAGAATTGCTTGATTACTTACCAAACCTGCATCAGATGACTGAGACTGAATTTCTTGGGAAGAACGCGTAATTTGACGATAAACATAGTAGCTACCCCCAATAATCAAGACAACAATCGCTAAAAGAGCTGACAAGATGACCCACAGCTTTTTGTTTTGTGGCTCATCTTCTGCTTGAGCAGAGCGAGATAAGGATTGATGTTCCTCTTGCAAAGCTTCATCATCCTCTGCAACAAGGGGCTCAGTTACAGGTTCCACTAGGTTTTTATCCATAACCAAGGTTTCTTCAAGGGGTGGAAGGAGAAATTCTTCCGTTGCTTCTCCCTCTTCTTCAGCAGCAATCTCTAAGTCAGGGACTTCTTCTGCTGGTTCAACCACTTCATCAATTGTTTCTTTGGCATCTTGAAGCAAATCATCTAGACTTCGAAGTTCCTCTTTCTTCGCCTGAATGTTAGTAAATTTATCAGCCTCGATTTCTTCACGGTGTTGTTTAATGTATTTGTCCAAAATCGTATCATCAGGAGTTACTCCTGCTTCGATTTCTTCATTTTTTCGAATAACTTGTCCAACTGTCAGATCTTTAGCTTCCTCAAAATCAAACTGAGGTTCCTTAGATATTTTCTCAGGTTCTAACAACTCTTCTTTTTTATCCTTTGGATCCATGGCAACTCCTTTCTAATCTGTCAAATTTCTTTTGACACGTTGACCAAAATATTGATATAAATCAACTTTCAAAGTACCATTGTAGAGTTTTCGTTTTTTGTCCGCCTGACTACCATATTTGCTTTCAAAGGCTTCATCACTAGTCAGGATAAATTTACTCCACGTCTTGAGAGGCTCAAAAACCTCACCCATTTCAGCATAGAGCTTGGTAACCCCTGCATCATCTGACAATCGTTCACCATAAGGCGGGTTAGAGATAATCACCCCATTGATCTTATCGGAACGTAAATCCTGCACGCGCATCTGCTTAAAGGTAATATCTCCTGCAACCCCTGCTGCCTGGGCATTGGCCTTAGCAATTTCTACCATACGACCATCGATATCACAACCCATAATATCCAGTTCAATCTCTCGATCTATCCGCTTACTAGCCTCAGTTCTGACTTCTTGAATCAAGCGATCACTAACCCAGTTCCATTCTTCAAAGGCAAAAGAACGACGCAAACCAGGCGCCATCTTGCGCGCAATCATAGCCGCCTCAATACAAAAAGTTCCCGAACCACAAGTTGGATCAATCAAAGGCTTATCAGGGTACCAGTTAGAAAGTTGCAAAATCGCAGCTGCCATATTTTCTTTGATCGGAGCTCCACCTTTTTCAGTACGGTAACCACGTTTAAAGAGACTTGACCCAGTTGTATCAATCATAACAGTCGCTACATCTTTCAAAATGGAAACTTCAATCTTGAACTCTGGACCATTTTCCATGAGAGGAACGCCCTCTGGTCGTGCATAATGTTTTTGTAATTTCTTAACAACTGCCTTCTTAGAAATCGCCTGCACACTTGGCTCATTGTGTAATTTTGATTTGACACACTTAGCCTTGGCAATTGGGAAACGTGCTCCAAGTGGGAGATAGTTCTCCCAATCTAGAGCAAAAACACCTTGGAAGAGTTCTTCAAATGTTTTTGCAGGAAAAGTTCCCACAACGATTTTGATTCTATCTGCAGCTCTTAGCCACAGGTTAGTTTGGATAATCGCTTTAACATCACCTTGAAAACGAACACGCCCATTTTCAACTTGACAATCATAACCCAAATCTCTTACTTCACGCCCAACTACAGCTTCCAAACCCGCCGCAGCAGTCGCAATTAAATTAAATGTTGTTTTCATTTCAGTCTTTTATAGACCTTTCTTTATTCACTTTAAAAAATGAGGTTGAGAATATATCTCAGCCCCAACCTATATGCAATTTTCTATAAGCCATGTTTTGTTCCAGAAGTGACTAGGACCACTTCCTTCGATAATCATCTGTCTACCACTAGCAGCTCTAGCTGATAGCAGTCAGAGTACTACGTTCGTTTCCGCGCACTCCATGCCCCGACCAAAATTTGGGTTGCTAGCTTGAGGGGTTTACCGCGTTCCACTCTCTCCGTTTCCAGAGAGACTCCGTCACTGTGGCACTTTCAAGCCTACTCTGACCTATCAAAAGACTTAGCCATTTCAACTGCCGTAACGATTTCTCGTCCCTAGGCTTATGGTTTCGCCTAGCACAAACACTACAGGCATCACAGCCTGTGCTAGCATGGACTTTCCTCATGAAAAGAAATTCTCTTCACGCGATTATCCAAAAATTGCACAACAAAATCATTCTTAGAAATCAGAATTATCCAAGATTTGTTTGCCAAATACTTCTTTTTCAAGACGATTCAAACGTTTCAAAATATCAAAGTTTGTCATAGAAGTCGTACTTCCATGATCTGCTGATTCAGAAGTTGCTGGTGTCACTTGAGGTTTTTTCGCCAATTCTTCTTTAAGCTCCGCGATTTCTGAACGCAATGATTTTACTAATGCTGCATAAGTTTCATAATCCTTGATGACATCATCCAAGAATTCATCAACCTCTGCTTTACTATATCCACGTACTTCTCTTCCAAAATCCTGCTCAAAAATATCTTTTGCTGTAAAAATAATACTTGCCATGTCTCTCTCCATTCTCAGTTGCTAGTATTATTATATAAAAAAAGACAAACAAAAATCAAGGTCAAAGCTTCAATTTTCGGAAAAATTTTCTGCAAGTTCATTTAGCTGATCAAATGTTAATTTCTTTATAAAATAGTCTTCTTTCTCTTTCATCTTTTGGTAAAAATAAGATAATTTCGTTTCATTATCCTCATCATAAAAAAGATAAGAACTATTCGTATTTTCCAGTAAAAACTGCTGGTAGTCTCTTAACTGCCACTTGTGTTCATAGCGAGGATAGGCATATTTGACAAAGTCTACCTGCTTAAAACGACTCAGTTTCATCTGATTGCCTTCATTCCAATTTTCCCCATGAGTCTCAAAATCAAAGATAGTTGCAAGTTGGAAACCAAAGTCATCTTTCATATCTCTGGCCACCTCTAAAACCCAGTGTTCAAATCCCAGAGTTCCCGTAAATACCAACCATTTCAACCCTTCGTCTGCCATTTTTTCCAAATCTCTACGAATGGCTTTTTTAATAATTTTTAAACGAATATCTTTGTCATTAAACAATCCTAAATCAAAGCTAGAATAGCCTAAAACCAAGGCTGTATGCATTTTTTCACCCTTTCTGTTCACTTTTATGGTATAATAGAGTGATGTTATTGTACCAATAAGGAGAATTATGGTCAACTATCCTCATAAACTTTCATCGAAAAAAAAACAAGAAGTCACCTCACAAACTAAAAATTTCGCAAATCGTGGGATGACCTTTGAAAAGATGATCAATGCTACAAACGAGTATTATCTGACACACGGTTTAGCTGTTATCCATAAGAAACCAACTCCTGTTCAGATTGTCCGCGTAGACTATCCGCAGCGTAGTCGGGCTAAGATTGTTGAAGCTTATTTTAGACAGGCATCGACTACCGATTATTCTGGAGTTTATGAAGGGTTTTACATCGATTTCGAAGCTAAGGAAACTAAGCAAAAACATGCCATTCCGATGAAGAACTTCCATCCTCATCAGATTCGGCATATGGAACAAGTCCTTGAACAAAAAGGGATTTGCTTTGTCCTTCTTCATTTTTCTTCTTATCAAGAAACGTATTTATTGCCGGCAGTTGACCTCATCCGTTTTTATCATCAGGATATGGGGAAAAAGTCAATGCCGCTTGACTATATCAAAGAATTCGGTTATGTGATTGAGCAGTCTGCTTTTCCACAAATTCCTTACCTTGATACAGTCAAACAACATTTACTAGGTGGTAAAACAATATGAACAAACAAACTATCTTACGCATCGCTAAATACCTCGGCATTGGTGTGATTAGCTTATTTATCGCAGCTTTCCTGCTTGGTGGTGGTGTCTTTCTTTACTATGCAAACAAGGCTCCTGAACTTTCCGAGAGCAAACTTGTTGCAACTACATCAAGTAAAATTTATGATAGCAAAAATGAACTAATCGCAGATTTAGGTGCTGAACGTCGTGTCAATGCTCAAAGTAGTGACATTCCTACTGATCTTGTCAATGCGATTGTCTCTATCGAGGATCACCGTTTCTTTAACCATAGAGGAATTGATAGCATTCGCATAGCAGGAGCTTTCCTTCGTAATCTTCGAAGCAATAGTGGTCTTCAAGGTGGATCGACTTTGACTCAGCAGTTGATAAAATTGACCTACTTCTCAACATCAACAGCTGATCAAACCCTATCCCGTAAAGTTCAAGAGGCTTGGTTAGCTATCCAGCTAGAGCGAACTGCAACTAAACAAGAAATATTGACCTATTACGTCAATAAGGTCTACATGTCAAATGGTAACTATGGTATGCAGACTGCTGCAGAGAACTACTATGGTAAGGATCTCAAAGATTTGTCCATTCCACAGCTAGCGCTCTTAGCAGGTATGCCACAGGCTCCAAACCAATACGATCCTTATTCTCATCCTGAAGCTGCCCTTGAAAGACGAAACCTCGTTTTGTCAGAAATGCAAAGGCAAGGATACCTTACAGCCGAACAATATGAAACTGCCATCAATACTCCAATCACAGATGGACTTCAAAGTCTAAAATCTCTTAATAGCTATCCACAGTACATGGATAACTATCTTAAAGAGGTTATTGATCAAGTAGAACAAGAGACAGGTTATAATCTATTAACAACAGGTATGGAAGTCTATACAAACGTCGACCAAGAGGTACAAAAACACCTTTGGGACGTCTATAACACTGATCAATACGTAAACTATCCTGATGATGATATCCAAGCAGCTTCTACTATCGTTGATGTATCAAATGGTAAAGTTATTGCCCAACTCGGATCTCGTCACCAAGCTAGCAATGTATCCTTTGGTACTAACCAAGCAGTGGAAACAAACCGTGACTGGGGTTCAACTATGAAACCAATTACGGACTATGCACCTGCACTTGAGTACGATATCTATGACTCAACTGCTTACATGCTTAAGGATGTACCATATAACTTCCCAGGTACTAGCACTCCAGTCTACAACTGGGATCGTGGCTATTATGGTAACATCACTCTTCAAACTGCTATCCAACAATCTCGTAACGTACCAGCAGTCGAAACTCTCGATAGAGTTGGACTTGATAAAGCCAAAAAATTCTTAAATGGACTTGGCATTGATTATCCAACCATGGTATATGCCAACGCTATTTCAAGTAACACGACTGAGTCAAACAAAAAGTACGGAGCAAGTAGTGAGAAAATGGCTGCTGCTTACGCTGCTTTTGCTAACGGTGGTATCTACCATAAGCCAATGTATATCAACAAGATTGTCTTTAGTGACGGTAGTTCAAAAGAGTACTCTGATCCTGGCTCACGTGCCATGAAAGAGACTACTGCCTATATGATGACAGAAATGATGAAAACCGTATTAACCTACGGAAATGGTCGTGGTGCCTATATGTCTTGGTTACCTCAAGCAGGTAAGACGGGGACATCTAACTATACAGATGATGAAATTGAAAATTACATTAAGAGATATGATTATGTTGCACCTGATGAAATGTTTGTAGGATATACCCGCAAATATTCAATGGCTGTTTGGACAGGTTATTCAAATCGCCTCACTCCAATCGAAGGAGATGGATTTAGAGTAGCGGCCAACATCTACCGATCAATGATGGAGTACCTTTCCGAGGATGATCATCCTGGTGACTGGACAATGCCAGATGGACTTTATAGAAGCGGTGATTACGTCTTCAAGAATGGTGCACGTAGCAACTGGATTCCACAATCAACTCAAGCAAGTTCGACAACAGAGAGTTCAAGTTCAACTTCAACAACTGAAAGTGAAAGCTCTTCAAACGAAACTACGAATAGTACTACTAATCCAAATGCAACGCAACCAAACTCATCTGCAAATTCTCAACAACAGAATCAACCCCAACAAAATCCACGAAGACAACAATAAAATATATAAAAAAACTGAGGATTGATTCTCAGTTTTTTATATGCAGTTTTTTATGGTAGAATCTTATAGTCAATTGAGCCTAAAACAGTACATAATGTGGTATAATCTTCTTATGGCATATTCATTAGATTTTCGTAAAAAAGTTCTCGCTTATTGTGAGCGAACAGGTAGTATAACAGAAGCATCACACATTTTCCAAATCTCACGTAATACCATTTATTGCTGGTTAAAGCTAAAAGAGAAAACAGGAGAGCTAAACCATCAAGTAAAAGGAACAAAACCAAGAAAGGTTGATAGAGATAGACTTAAAAACTATCTTACTGACAATCCGGACGCTTATTTGACTGAAATAGCTTCTGAATTTTGCTGTCATCCAACTACCATTCACTATGCTCTCAAAGCTATGGGGTACACTCGAAAAAAAAGAATCACACCTACTATGAACAAGACCCAGAAAAAGTAACTTTATTTCTTAAAAAATTTAATAGTTTAAAGCACTTAGCACCTGTTTATATTGATGAAACAGGATTCGATACTTATTTTTATCGAGAATATGGTCGCTCATTAAAAGGTCAGTTAATAAGAGGTAAAATATCTGGAAGAAGATATCAGAGGATCTCACTGGTTGCTGGGCTAATAAATGGCGAGTTAATCGCTCCAATGACTTACGAAGAGACGATGACGAGCGACTTTTTTGAAGCTTGGTTTCAGAAGTTTCTCTTACCAACATTAAACACACCATCAGTTATTATTATGGATAATGCAAGATTCCATAGAATGGGTAAGCTAGAGCTCTTATGTGAAGAATTTGGCATAAACTTTTACCACTTCCTCCCTACTCACCTGAGTACAATCCTATTGAGAAAACATGGGCTCATATCAAAAAGCACCTCAACAAGGTATTACCAAGTTGTAATACTTTTTTCGAGGCTCTTTTGTCTTATTCTTGTTTCAATTGACTATACTTTCTACCAGGTCAAACTTTTTAAAAATATGTAGAGAAACAACTGAACAGGTTAAATATCTCAATCGCAACCTTATCCCCAACACAAATCAAATAGTCGGGAAAACTGTTTAAAATTATAGATAAAAGATATCTTACTTTTATGTAATACTGGAGCGTAACTTAGAATGTCTGTTCTACTACTTCAATGCAGTGCTTGAACTAATAACCAAAATGTCAAACTAATGTCTCAGGAATGATATCAAAAGGCCAGACTTTTTGTCGAGCCTACTGAAAAAGTAGCTCTCATACTTTTAATGAAATGAAAACCGAGGAACTACTCATCAATTTGAGCGAAATCCTCGGTTATTTTTTATTTATTAAGGTCATAATTCGTTTCATATTGACCACGAAGATGCTTGTGGCTGCCTGTAACTCCATGTTGAAAAGACCCGATGCCCTTGCGACATCAAAGCCATGTCTCTGTTTTAGTTCGGCATTCTTCGCTTCAATTTTATAGCGATGTCTGGCCATTTCTTTAAAATAAGGTGTTTCCTGAAATTTCTTCTGGAAAAGATGATCGTTACTCTTAATGGTTATTGAATAAGTTTTAGACTTTGCACCCTCCTTATAACATCC
>NZ_JAPVZO010000033.1:0-19957 GCF_041432445.1 Streptococcus sp. 27098_8_69
CATGTTGCTTTATGTTAGATTTTATCTTTAATGGCTTTCAATACATCTGCCACACTTTGGAGGTGGTCGATTTCTTCATCACTAATTTCGATTCCAAATTCATCCTCAATGGTTAGTACGAATTCCATCAAATCTACCGAATCAGCATCCAAATCATCCTTCAAGCTCAAGGCCTCTGTGACTACAAAGTCTTCCCCTTGACGTTCTTGGATAATGGTCACGACACGGTCAAAAATTTCTTTATCTGTCATATATATTATTCTCCTGAAAATTCACGCGCAGTTTGAGCAACTACGTCTGTTTCTAGCATGGTACGAATCTGACGAATCGTACTGTACACAGCCTTGGCATCACTTGATCCATGAGTCTTGACAACAGGCGCCTTAACACCAAACAAGACTGCACCTCCAACGTCTGAATAGTTGAGTTGCTTTTTCAAACCTCTAAGACTATCCTTAAGAAGAAGAGCACCAAGTTTTGCTCGAAGTCCACCACCTGTAATAGCATTTTTAAGCAAGCCCATGATGCCCATGGCTGTTCCTTCGATGGATTTTAACACAGCGTTTCCCGTGAAACCGTCTGCCACGACAACATCTGCAACGCCATCCATCAAGTCACGCGCTTCCACATTACCAATAAAATTCAAACTCTCATCAGCTGCTAGCAAGTCATAAGTTTCCTTGCGGAGTGGATCCCCTTTACTACTCTCTGTCCCGTTATTAAGCAAACCAACTCGTGGTTTTGCAATTCCACGAACATTTTTAGCGTAGAAAGAACCTAGGATGGCATATTGATGAAGGTGGTGGGCTGTGTTTTCTGCATTGGCACCGAGATCTAGCATATCAAAACCTTTCCCATCAACTGTTGGTAAGGTTGACATAAGCCCAGGTCGATCGATATTTTTGATACGACCAACGATGAAAAATCCTGCTGCTAACAAGGCACCTGTATTTCCTGCAGAAAGAACAGCATCTGCCTCTCCATCTTTGACAGCCTTGGCCGCCAAGACCATACTGGCATTTTTCTTCTTGCGGATAGCTTTTGTAGGCTCATCATCAGAATTTATTTTTTCATCTGTATGGATAATACTAACGCGCTCTGTAGCTGTTAGATATTGCTTGATCTTGCTCTCATCTCCGTAAAGTTGAATCTCAATATCTGAAAAGTCAGCAAGGGCTTGATTGACACCCTCCACGATGGCTTGAGGTGCGTAATCGCCACCCATAGCATCTACTGCGATTTTTTTCATTTGTCTTCCTCTTTTAGTAATTGTCCCCAATCGGCTAGGGAATCAATAAATTTCTTTGATTTTAGGTGAATCCCGACGTACTCTTCATAAATTTGGTCCATAAACTTGCGCAATTCTTGCTTGATGTCAGGCTTGAGAGAAATAGTCTCTAAAGTCTCAAAGTTAATAGCTTGAAATTGATTGAGCAGATAGGGAATGTTTGGATTCAGATGACATCGTTTCTCATCCTCATGATAATGCTCAGGACATAAGCAAGCGCCATATTTGAAAGAAAAATCAAAGGCCTGACCCACCCGATGGCAAAAAACACACTCATTAAAATTAAGACTAATTCCAAACCGTGTCAAAATCTGAATTTCAAAAATATTAGTCAGAACTTGATAATCCAAACCTGCTTCCATCAACTCTAATGTCTTCTGCAAAAAAGCAAATAAGGGAGCATCCTGCTGATTGTCCTGCAAACTAGCATCTGCCAAAGCTGCCACATAGGTCGCATAGGCCATGACAAAGAGATCACTATTGATTTTTGGAAAGGTCATCACCTCATGATAGTCTTCAATATAACTAAGTCCATCATCATTGATTCGCAAAAGAAAACGAGCCAGCACCAAAGGTTGAATAACTGGAGCCAGTTTGGACTGACCGGCATGTTTGACAAAAAACATCCGCTTGCCGACCTGCTCTGTAAAAATCTTGACTAGCTTGTCATCCTCACGAAAATTACGATTGTAGAGCACCAACCCCTGACTCGTAATAGACTGAATCATGCTTCTCTCATATACTCCTCAAGACGTTTCATAGCTTCTCTGATGGTTTCCATGCTAGCTGCATAAGACAAGCGCACATAACCTTCTCCATATTGACCAAAAGCTGCACCAGGGATAAAGGCAACAGCCTTCTTGTGAGCAAAATCCTTCAGAAAAGCAAAGGAATCTTGATTGTAGCCTGTTGGAATCTTAGCAAAGATATAAAAGGCACCGTCAGGTTTGATAATCTCAAAACCAAGGGCAGTCATCTTGTCGATAATGTAGTCCCGACGTTGGATATACTCCTTTTTCATCGGCTCTGCATCATCTTTACCAGCTGTTAAGGCTTCTACTGCAGCATGTTGAGCCATAGTATTCGCAGCAGTTACCAAGTACTGGTGACTCTTGATGAGTTGGGCTGTGAAGTTTGCTGGGGCAAAGATAAAGCCTAAACGCCAACCTGTCATGGCATGGGATTTAGATAGACCGTTGATGATAATGGCCTGATCTCTCAGCATAGTCCCCAAAGATACATGATTTTCCCCTGTATAAGTTAATTCTGAGTAGACTTCATCACAGACAACGAAAATCTCATACTTACGTAAAACGTCAGCCAAGGCTTCCAACTGTTCGCGACTATAAGTAATTCCTGTAGGATTAGCTGGATAGTTGAGAATGACTGCCTTGAGCTTGTCACCCTGCTCCAGAATTGCCTTCTCCAGCATTTCAGGAGTCAAGACAAAACCATTTTCAGTCGTATCAATCTCAACAATCTCTGCACCAACTAGATTAACAATCGGCTCATAACCTGGATAGGCAGGAGCTGGCAAGAGAACCTTGTCTCCCTCTTCTAAAATAGCTGTCAAAGTAGCTGATAGGGCCTCTGTCGCACCAATTGTAACCAAGATTTCATTCTCTGGATTATAGTCCAGCTGGTATTTTTCTCTTACAAAATCACTAGCTGCCTGGCGTAAAGTCATCAAACCACTCATCCCTGTATAGTAGGATTGATTTTGGTCAATGGCGCGCTTAGCCGCCTCCTTAACATGGTCTGGAGTTGTAAAGTCAGGCTCTCCCAATGTCAGACGTAGAACCCCAGGAATCTCAGAAATAGCCTGGTCAAACTGACGAATCAAGGAAACTTGAATCTTATCTAATTGTTTATTAAAGCGCTTGGTTAAGTCCATAGATACCCTCCTTGCTTAAAGGACATATGTCTATTATACTACAAAAGCTCTCTGACCGCAAAATCACACTAGTATAAGCAACTGATGTATGTTCATTTAAATTCATTACAACACTATGTTTTTAGAATACTCAATGAAAATCTCATGAAACTAGGAATCAAGGTGAAAGCATAACTAAAGTTAGGTAAGCCGAAGATGACAACGTATTAGGAGATTTTCGACGAGTATTGAGAAGTTACGTAAGGAAATAAATCGGCTAGGGGTCAATATACATCAGGTCACAAAAAAAGTAAACGAAGATAATCAAACAAAGGTACAAGACTGATGGTTGTAATAAGAATTATTGTTGATATTCTCTCTTATCTATCCTAAACTTATAACTAAGGATAAGATGATGTCGAGTGACTGTAACAGTTTGCTCAAATGTTGCTGATGATTCAGGTTCAGGTTCGGCACTATCTTCAGCTTTAGGCTGTAAAGAACCCGCTCCACCACTGGTCCTATTCGTTTCACTCTTGGAGTATATTCAAGAGTTTTTTTCTTGCAAAAAAAGTTCAAAAAATATATACTGGATATATACGATATAGAACGGAGATATACCATGACTAAATCACTTGTTAAGCAATACAATTTTAAAATCAATGAGTTAGCAATGGAACAAGCTAGAGCCATTATCAAGGAAAAAGGAATGACCATGACGGATGCTATCACTCTTTTTATAGAGCAGATTGTCCTCGAACAGGACTTGCCAATCAAGACTGCAGAAGATTTACATCGTGAACAGTTGATTGAGGAATTACAAGCTCAATCCGAACGAGCCTTAAGAGAATATGAAGCAGGAAAAGGGACTTCCCTAGACAGTATGAGGGCACGCTATGGCTTATAAAGTAATTATTTCTGATGAAGTGAGCCAAGCTATTGACAGTATTCATGATTACATCACTACTGTTCTTTTATCACCTCAGTCTGCTAAAAATACTGTGGGTAAAATTTTAGATGGCTTAAAAAGTTTAGAAGTCTTTCCTGAGGCTGGTTTTGACGCCGATGAAAAAATTGGTGTAAAGATTAATAGTAAGTACCCTACACGAGGAAAAATTATCGGCCAGTATGTCTTACTCTACTTCATCGACCAAAAACGAAACACTGTTTTTTTATCTCACCTATTCCACATAAAAAGCGACTATGTCACTTTGCTACAAAATGGTAATAAAAAAAGCTCAACTGATTGAGACATCTTTCTTTATTTTATAAGCTCCGAAACCTTAATTTTTGGTACCGTCTTGGTTTAACAATACGCTGTATATATAATATTTTACAGCTACTTTTTCTTTAGAAACGTTGATTTAATAAGGATTTTAATATTACAGAGTATACCTTTGTAAAATACGGTTTTGCTAATCTTCGTTACAACTATTCTAGCACCATTATTGATTTCTAGATCGGTAATGTCATTTCTGAGTTGGTAGTCAGAAAGTGGCTAGATAAGCGCGACAAAAAAATATAACCTGAGTTTAGTTTTAATATGACTAGACAAACAGAAATACCAGAGGTGAAGCTCTGGTATTTCTGTCAGATAGAAGACAAAGTCCTTTATGGTTTCTATACAATAGACGAATTGGTCCCACAAGATCACTTTCTTCGACAAGTTGATTCAAAGGTTGATTTTGACTTTATCTATGACTTGGTAGAAGATACCTATAGTCCAGATAATGGTCGTCCTAGTCTTGATCCTGTCATGTTAGTCAAAATTCCTTTGATTAAATGTTTTTATGGTATCCGTTCCATGCGCCAAACCATGGAAGAGATTGAAGTAAACGTGGCCTATCGTTGGTTTCTCGGACTAACTTTAGATGATAAGGTTCCTCATTTTACTACCTATGGGAAGAATTACAGCCGTCGTTTTCAAGATAAAGAACTCATTTCTGAGATTTTTTCCCAAGTTCTCAACCAAGCTTTGTATGCTGGCTTAATTGATCCTTCTGAAATATTTGTGGATGGTACCCATATCAAAGCGGCGGCTAATAGTCACAAGTACCGTAAGGAAATGGTAGACCAACAAGCTAAATTTATGAGTGAACAATTGGCAGTTGAGATTGATTTAGATCGGAAAAAACACGCAAAAAAGTCCTTAAAACCCGCAAAAGAAAGTGAGGCAAAAGAAAAGAAAATCTCAACAACAGATCCCGAGTGTGGTTGGTTTCACAAGGGCGAACACAAGGAAGTATTTGCCTATTCTGCTCAAGTTGCTTGCGATAAGCATGGTTGGGCCTTAGCTTATACGGTTGAAGCAGGAAATGTTCATGACAGTCAGGCTTTCCCTGCTCTTTTTTCAAAGTTAGAGCCATCCTCCCCACACTATATTATTGCGGATTCAGGTTACAAGACCCCAGCTATTGCCCATTATTTGTTAGAACGTAATATCATTCCTGTCTTCTCTTATACTCGTCCAAAGGGAGTAAAGGGGAACTTAAGGCCTAGTAATTTTGTTTATGATGCAAGTCATGACTCTTATATTTGTCCAGAGAATCAAGTATTAAGCTATCGCACTACCACTCGAGAAGGCTACCGTGAGTATAAGAGTAATCCCAAAGTATGTGTTGCCTGTCCCCTATTATCCGTTTGTACCCAAAGCAAGAATTTTCAAAAAGTAGTAACGAGACATGTCTGGAAAGATGCCCTTGAATTTTGTGAAGAGATCCGTCACCAAATAGAAATGAAAGAGCTCTATAAGAAGCGCAAAGAAACAATTGAACGGCTCTTTGGGACGGCTAAAGAGTACCATAATTTGAGATACACTAGAGAAAAAGGAAAGTCCAAAATGGAGGATCAGGTTGGGCTTACTTTGGCGTGTTTAAATATCAAAAAACTGGTGAAATGGATAGGAAATATCCCTTTTTATTTTTCTCAAATACAGATTTTCGGATGGAATATCAGATGATGAGACAACATATTTTTGAAAAGTAAAAAAGACAAACGCCAAAAATGACATTTGTCTTCGTTCTGACAGAAATACCAGAGGTGAAGCTCTGGTATTTCTGTTTTTGCCAAGACTTCGTTACAGTTCTTGTACAGCTATTATCACATAAATTTGAGAAACTTGTCAAATAATTATTAAACTCTACTTTCTCTTTACTTTTCTTCTGGACAAGACTATAATAAGAAGTACTTATTTCGGAGGTTTTTATGTCATTTCTATCAAAAAATGGGGCAGGACTTTTAGCCTGTCTTATCATATCTATCATTTCTTGGATTTTAGGAGGCTTCTTGCCTGTTGTCGGGGCACCTGTCTTTGCCATCTTTATTGGCATGATTCTCCACCCATTTCTCACTTCCTATAAACAACTAGATGCTGGTTTGACTTACAGCTCCAAGAAATTACTTCAGTATGCTGTTATCTTGCTTGGGTTTGGACTCAATATCTCTCAAGTTTTCGCAGTCGGAAAATCTTCCCTTCCTGTCATTCTATCTACCATTTCTATAGCCTTGATTGTTGCCTATCTTTTCCAACGTTTCTTTGCCTTGGACACAAAACTAGCAACCTTGATCGGTGTTGGTTCTTCTATCTGTGGAGGTTCTGCCATTGCAGCGACAGCTCCCGTCATCCATGCCAAGGAAAAAGAAGTCGCCCAAGCCATTTCCGTTATCTTTTTCTTCAATGTCTTAGCAGCGCTTATTTTCCCAACCCTAGGAACCTGGCTTCACCTATCAAACGAGGGCTTCTCCCTCTTTGCAGGAACTGCGGTCAATGATACTTCCTCTGTAACAGCCACTGCCAGCGCCTGGGATAGTCTTTACCACACAAACACTCTTGAGTCTGCTACTATCGTCAAATTGACCCGTACCCTAGCTATTATCCCTATCACTCTCTTCCTCTCTTACTGGCAAAGTCGTCAACAAGGCAACAACCAAGGAGTAAAACTTAAAAAAATCTTCCCTGTTTTCATTCTCTACTTCATCCTAGCTTCCCTGCTAACCACCATCCTTACTTCCTTCGGTGTCAGCAGTAGCTTCTTTGCACCTCTCAAACAACTATCTAAATTCCTCATCATCATGGCCATGAGCGCTATCGGTCTCAAAACCAACCTCATTGCTATGATTAAGTCCAGCGGTAAATCCATTCTTCTTGGTGCCCTCTGCTGGATTGCCATCATCCTGACTAGCCTCGGGATGCAAACACTCATCGGTATTTTCTAAGACAAAAGGTAGCCCGCAAGCTACCTTTTTATTGTTCAAGAATTAAGCGTGTATGTTCTCGCTTGATACAACGATTCATCACGATATCATCGCATCCTCCAGCACGCAAGATTTCTTCCGCTTCTAGACTTTCAAGTCCTAGTTGCGCCCAGAAAATCTTAGCATCAGCCTTGAGAAAATCTCGTGCCACATCTGGTAGAAACTCACTACGACGATAGACATTAACGATATCTACAGGGAAAGGAATCTCAGCTAGACTAGCATAAGCCTTTTCTCCCAAGATTTCCCCACCTGCAGCCTTAGGGTTTACTGGTATGATTTTATAGCCACGAGCCTGCATTTCCTTTGTCACTCGATTGCTGGTTGTTTCCTCACGGTCAGACAAGCCCACTACTGCTAGAGTCTTACTGATTTCTAGATACTGACGGATCACGCCATCACTTGGATTGATAAATTCTTGAATCATAAAAATCCTCCTTTTTCATCAGTATAGCATATTTTGAAAGGGTTTGCAGAAATTTACTATAAAATCAAAAAATCCTCTAGGAATTAAACTATTTCATTTAATTCCTAGAGGATTCATAAAGATCTTATTTAAAGATTATTCTCTTGTGGGTTTATACTGAAGACTTTCTCCATGTTGTTTGACAAAGTCACTCATCTCTGAATCAGGAATTTGTCGAAGGTAGAGATTGGCACGAATCGTGTCATCTTCTTCACGACAAGTAGAAAGAACAAGATATTTATCCTTAGCTGATACCTTAACATTTGGTTTCTTAACCTCTGCAGTATCATAAATAATACTTAACTGTTTCTCGAAATCCTTGTCATCATCAAAAGAAGTACGGTAAAAAGCTGTTTCTTCTGGAACAATAATCATAGCAACAGCTTCATAATAATACTTTCTCTCTGGAGTTTCAATGACAACATAAGGGTGTGCATCAAAATATTCTTGGCGACTGAAGTAATTTACATCTTTAAACATACGGTGGTCAGCCACTTTGCTACCACGAGCGTGACCAAATAACCAAGTCAATCGATCACTAAAGTCCTTCTTGTTATCAGCGTCCATAAAGACTGCCCCCATTAAAGGCTCATTAACGCCATCAAAGCGCTTATCTAAATAAGTCGCATTATCCGTTGTTTGAACAACTGGTTCATCTAACTGGGTACCAGGAATATATACATAACCAACCGTTTCAGAGTTTGTTGCGAGCAAGCCTTTAAATTTATTTGCGAGATATTCCTTTTCTTCTTCGCTAGCATTATAGGCTTGTTTTGGAGCTTCCTGAGTAACCTTTGCATCATTTAGCTTATCTCCACTTGGAGCTAGGAAGCTTTTATAGATAAAGAAGCCTCCCAAAGCAACGATAGCTACTGCAACGATTGAAGCAATTATTTTACCAATAGGTGATTTCTTTCTTGTAGAACGTCTACTCATCTTTTCCTCCCTCATTTTTTACCAAAAAAATCACTGAAACCAAGTTTCAGTGATTGGCTACTTTTTAAATAAAATTATTTAGCAGCGTGTGTTTTTGGAAGGGCTTTTTGACCTGCTTTAGCATTTGCGCCTGCTTTTTTAGCAGCTGCATCTGCTTTTTTAGCTTGGTCTACAGCACCTGGTTTACCATCTTCTGGTTTAGTTGCAGCTTGGTCAGCTGCTGCTTGTGCAGCTGATGCAGCCTGACCTGTTTGGTTAGCTTGGTCTTCAGCAATACGAGTTGAGTTTGGTTTGTTGTCCTCTACACCAGTTGGATCGTTCCAGTAGTTACCTTGAGCTTTAGCTGCTGCACGGTATTGTTCTTGCAATTTTTGAACGTAGCGGTTACGAACAGTATTGTAAATTTCGTTATAAGCTTGCTCACCTTTAGCTTTAGCTGCTGTAACTTCAGCTTCTAGAGCATTTTTCTTATCAGTAAAATCATGGTCTGAGTATCCAGAGTCCAAGAAAGCTTTCAATTTACCTTCAGCTGCTTTAACTGCTGCTGCCGCTGTTTGATCAAATTGACGTTGTGCTTCAGCACGGATTTCAGCGTCATGTGCTGCTACTTGTGTGTTAGCTTCATCTGCAATATCACGTTCAGAAACATATTTCTTTTGAAGTAATTGGTTAGAAGAAGCTGAATTTTCTCCTTGTGCAAAAACTGGAGCTGCTGCTGAGAATACTGCAAGAGCTGCTACTGATGCTAATAAAACTTTTTTCATGTTTTATCTCCTCGTTAAATTTCTTTATTTATTTTATAAGGGCACGCCTTATTACTTCAAATTTATATCACATATATCTAAGTTGTCAAGTTTTTTCTTAAAGTATTTTTAAAATTTCTGGTGAAAAACGAGTAAAATTTATTATATTCTTAAAAAACAAGCAATATTATCGAAAGATTAAGGAAAAAAATGGACTAAAAAACGAACAATTAGTGAAATTTTCACATTTTTCTGATCTAATTAAGAAAACTCCCAACAAGATCTATCACTTTGTTAGGAGTTTTATCTTATCCAACGAATTCGTTAGATTTTTTTCTCAATACTAAATAATGGAGATAAAGGACGTTTTTCGTGGATACGGATGATAGCATCTGCCAAGAGATGAGCGATAGAGATTTGCTCAATCTTATCAATTAAACGCTCTTCTGGTAGGTAGATAGTATCCAAAACAACTAATTTTTTAATAGCTGATTTTTGGATATTATCCATAGCAGGCCCTGAAAGAACTGGGTGCGTACAGCTTGCGTAAACTTCGACAGCACCAGCTTCTGCAAGAGCATCCGCCGCATGACAAATCGTTCCAGCTGTATCGATCATATCGTCAATCAAGATACAAGTCTTGCCTTCTACCTTACCAATGATGTTCATCACTTCACTGGTATTCATCTTGTCCACGCTACGACGTTTATCAATAATGGCAATCGGAGTTTTCAAAAACTCTGCCAATTTACGAGCACGAGTCACCCCACCATGGTCCGGACTGACAACCACATAGTCAGAACCAACCATGCCACGACGCTCAAAGTAGTCTGCAATTAAAGGAGCACCCATCAAGTGATCGACAGGAATATCAAAGAATCCCTGAATCTGTGCAGCATGCAAGTCGATCGTCAACAAACGATCCACTCCAGCTACTTCTAACATATTTGCTACAAGTTTTGAAGTGATTGGCTCACGCGCTCTCGCTTTTCTATCCTGACGTGCATAGCCATAGTAAGGCATAACAACGTTGACAGATTCTGCACTGGCACGTTTTAAAGCATCTACCATAATCAAAATTTCTAGCAGATTGTCATTTACAGGTGAGCTAGTTGATTGTAAGATAAAGACGTGTTTCCCACGGATTGATTCTTCGATATTAACTTGAATTTCTCCATCTGAAAATTGACGTACAGTCGATTTTCCCAACTCTATCCCAATCTCTTGCGCCACACGCTCTGCCAATTCTCTATTTGAAGAAAGGGCAAACAGCTTTAAATCAGAAAAAGACATGATTTCCTCCAGTATTTATGTATCGCTTGTGTTTTTTCACAACATTTTTCCAACTACCATTGTAGCGCTTTTTTCTTGATTTTTCAATAAAAAATAAGACAAGAGTAGACATTTATACCCTTGCCTTGTGCTCATTTATATTCCTTATATTCAAGCAAAAATGTGACAACTTATACATTCTATCTCATGGGAAGATAGGAACTCACAAAGGAAAAGTTAGTATACCTCTCTCATACTGCCTGTATCCACATCATAAACAGCCCCTGAAATAACAACATCATCTGGAATCAATGGGCATTCTCGAAGTAACTGCATATCCTCACGAACACTCTCCTCAACATCTTGAAAAGGGAGAAAATCTTGACCCGAGACATCAACCCCTAATTCTGTTTTTAAATGTTCTTGAAACTCTTCGTTTTGAAATGTTTGAGCACCACAGTCTGTATGATGAAGAACCACAATTTCTCTTGTCCCCATCTGCTGCTGGGAAATGACCAGTGAGCGAATCATATCATCTGTCACTCGACCGCCCGCATTCCGTAAAATGTGAGCATCTCCAAGTGCTAGCCCCAGAGCTTGTGCAACGTGCAGACGTGAGTCCATACAAGTCACAATGGCTACTCTTGTTTTCGGCTTGATTGGCAGATTTAACTGCCCATGCAAGGCAACATAAGCCTGATTGGCTTGCATAAACTGTTCAAAATACGACATGACAACACACTTTCTTACTTTTAAGATAATTTGAAAACCAAATTATTTATCTTCTATCTTACCATCTTTTCTTTGTCTTGTCAGTTTTCAACTTCCATATAAAAAACTAGAACAGAGACTTCTAGCATCTAGCTTGGGTCCCTATCCTAGTTTTTACTGTTATGATTCTTTTTGGATATACTTGTTGAGAGAGCCTGCAAAGCTTTGAAGATTGAGACTTTGTACATAAACCTCACCAGTACCTCGGAAGGTATTCACCACTCCTTCGCCTGTACCAATAGATTGCCAGAAACCATTTTCTAAGTGGATATGATAGTCCAAAGATTGACTCCAAGCCACCACATGGGCATTGTCAATAGTTATTTCTTGGTTTTGAAGCTCAATTTTCTTAATAGATCCAAAAGCATTAGCCAAAAGAGTTCCCTGACCTTGGGTTGTCATCACAAAGAGACCGCCTTGCCCTCCGAACAGAGCCTTCCCAATAGACTGACGCTCCATTGTATAGAAAGCTGTACCATCAAGAGCTAGAAAGGCTCCATCATTCAATCGATATTGCTTTTCTCCTAGCTCGAGAGCAATCACTTGACCAGGAGTATCTGGTGCTAAAGCAAGGTTGCCGTTGTCAGACTCTGCAACTGCTTGAGTAATGAAGGTGCTTTCGCCAGAAACCATTGAACGTCCTACAGCTTTGACAAAACGTCCCAAACCAGAACCGCTGGCATTGAGCTGTGTATTGAGGCTTACGTTAGGCGTGTGGTAAACCATACTACCTCGCTGGATATAGACGGTTTCTCCTTGATTGAGTGACAACTCTACCAAAGGAAATTGCATATGACTGTCCATAGAAAATTTCATCAGAAATTCCTCCTTGTTTTAATAAATGTTAGCAATAAAATAATTAGTAATCTATACCTGTATACAACTATTAGGAGAAAACCTTCTTCAAGACTTCTCCTATAGTGGTCACTCCGATCACCTGAATTTCCTTAGGCGGTTTAATACCTGTCAAAGAATTTTTCGGTACATAGATTTTTGTAAATCCAAGTTTTGCTGCTTCATTGATCCGTTGCTCGATACGATTCACACGTCTGATCTCTCCCGTCAAGCCCAACTCTCCCACAAAACATTCCTGCGGGTTGGTTGGTTTATCCTTGTAACTCGAAGCAATAGCAACTGCAACTGCCAAGTCAATAGCAGGCTCATCCAATTTGACACCACCAGCAGATTTGAGATAAGCATCCTGATTTTGTAAAAGAAGCCCTGCTCGTTTCTCCAAAACAGCCATAATCAGACTTGCACGATTGAAATCAAGGCCTGTTGTAGTCCGCTTGGCATTCCCAAACATAGTCGGTGTTACCAAGGCCTGAACCTCCGCAAGAATAGGACGGGTTCCTTCCATAGTCACCACGATGGACGAACCAGTTGCTCCATCTAAACGTTCTTCTAGGAAAACTTGACTCGGATTGAGAACCTCAACCAAGCCACCTGATTGCATCTCAAAAATCCCAATTTCATTGGTCGAGCCAAAACGGTTTTTGACCGCTCTCAAGATACGGAAGGTATGGTGGCGTTCCCCTTCAAAGTAAAGTACCGTATCCACCATATGCTCCAACATCCGAGGCCCAGCCAAGGTTCCTTCCTTGGTCACATGCCCTACAATAAAGATGGCAATGTTATTGGTCTTGGCCAGCTGCATGAGTTCTGCAGTCACCTCACGCACCTGAGACACAGATCCTTGAACTCCTGAAATCTCCGGAGACATAATGGTCTGGATGGAGTCAATAATGAGGAAGTCTGGCTGGATGCGCTCCACCTCTGCCCGCACGCTCTGCATATTGGTCTCAGCATAGAGATAAAACTCACTATCAATATCACCTAAACGCTCTGCACGGAGTTTGATTTGCTGAGCAGACTCCTCGCCACTGACATAGAGAACAGTTCCTACTTGAGACAGCTGGGTTGAGACTTGTAAGAGCAGAGTTGATTTCCCAATCCCAGGATCCCCACCGATAAGGACAAGACTTCCTGGTACCACACCTCCACCAAGAACTCGGTTAAACTCCTCCATCTCAGTCTTGGTTCGATTGACATTGATGGAGGTCACTTCAGCCAGTTTCATGGGCTTGGTTTTCTCACCTGTCAAGGACACACGCGCATTCTTGACTTCTGCAACCTCGATTTCTTCTACAAAAGAAGACCAAGACCCACAGTTTGGACACCGTCCTAGATATTTAGGGGAAATATACCCACAATTTTGACATATAAATGTCGCTTTTTTCTTTGCGATAATAAACCTCTTTCTATATCTCTATCTCACACTCAATCACTTGGCAAAAATCAATCTTCTCATTTGGCACAAACTGGCGCATGAGCATCCGATGAGTGACAACAACGACTGTCTGATAGTCTCGATACTTGCGCATAGATTCTAGAAACCGAGACCTCATTTCCTCAGCTGTCTCATATTGAATAGGACTATTAGAAGGTAAGGATCCATTATTTCCTAGAAACAGAGTACGAGCTTTTTCAAAATTCTCTACGCCACTTTCATAGACTTGCCATTCATGCAATAATGGCTCCACTCTCAAAGGAAGTCCAGTAGCACAAGCCACATAGCTAGCAGTCTCTAAAGCTCTTGTGACTGCAGAAGAAACTAGTAGATCAGCTGAGTGTAGCAAAGAATTTTTGCTCAGTTCCTGAGCTTGCTGCCATCCCTTCTCAGACAAAGGCGCCAAATCCATCCCGAATCCAGTATAGGAACGCTCCTCTAACTCACGGTAATTTGGCTCTCCGTGACGGATAAAAATAATTTTCATATTAAGATCCCCATAAAACTATCCAATCTTGATTCCGCAATCTTGCCACTGCTTCAGAAACCTGATAATTCTCCTTGGTAGCTGCCAAAACGGAAGCCTTAACACAGCCATTGCCATCTACCCCTATAAACTCTATGCTTTTAGCACCGTTTTCCTCTAAAAAATCTTTTAAATCTAGATTAGTAAAGCAAGAAGCCCGACGCTTCTCAAAGATACGAGAAGATACAAGCAGCAAGCCGGTCGCAAATTTCTTCTTTCTGTCTTTTCTCCCCCGTCAAGGACACACGCGCATTCTTGACCTCTGCAACCTCAACCTCCTCAACAAAAGAAGACCAAGAACCACAGTTTGGACAGCGCCCTAAATACTTGGGGGAATTATATTCACAATTTTGACACACAAATGTCGCCTTTTTCTTTGCGATGATAAACCTCTTTCTAAATCTCTATCTCACACTCAATCACTTGGCAAAAATCAATCTTCTCATTTCGCACAAACTGGCGCATGGGCATTCCGTGAGTTACAATGATAATAGTTTTATAATTTTTATATTTTTCCAAAGCTCTTAAAAAACAATGACGCATCTCTAGATCAGTTTCATAGCGATAAGGAGAATCTTCAGATAAACCTCCTTGATGTTTTAGATAATATTCATGAGCTACCAATACACTAGTTAAATCAGAGTTAGTGCCATCTAAGTCTGGACGCCACTCATGAAAAAACGGCTCTACAAATAAGTCCAATCCTGTTTCAACTGCTATATAATGGGCTGTTTCTAAAGCCCTCGTCACAGACGAGGAAATAATAATCTCTGCCTTTCCAAAACATGCAATTTTAGCAACTTCTTTTGCCAGACTGCGACCTTTTCCTGTCAATGGTGCTAAATCACGACCAAAACCACTATATAGTTGCGGATTTTCTAGTTTATCAAGCATACTATAATCTGGCTCCCCGTGACGTACAAAGATAATCTTCATCTTAGTGCCCAGTTGATCCAAATCCACCAGTCCGAACACCATCTGCCGCATCGCCATCCGCAATCAAAAATGGAGCAAAGACAGCCTGGACTACACGTTCCCCAACTTCAAGAACAACCTCTTGGTCTGTGATATTCTTCATCTGCGCAAAGATATGTCCTTCATTCCCTGGATTACCATAATAGTCTCCGTCAATGACACCCACAGAGTTAATCAAGACCAAGCCCTTTTTACGAGGGTTTGAAGAACGATCATAGAGGTAGAGAACCTCAGTCGGTTGCATATAGGCTTTAACCCCTGTTGGAACAAGGGCAATCTCACCTGGAGCAATGACCGTACGCACAGCAACCTTTAAGTCGTAACCAGCTGCATGTGCTGTCTCACGCTTCGGTAGCAAACTCTCATCTGTAAAACTAGAAACTAATTCAAAACCACGAATTTTCATATTTCCCTCTTTTTAATCTTTTATTCTAGGTTATTTTATCTTATTTATTCGAAAAAAGCACGAAAAATCTTCTATATAAAATAAAGAAAAGCGTCCTATCAAAAAGCAAATAATAAAATCATACCGCAAAAATTTAAAGATATTTCAAATGTCACTTATTTTCCCCTTTATTAACAAACTCATTCTTTTCTAGCCACACTTAAACTGTTTTCTTTAAAGCACAAAAAAAGAGCACACAATTCACATCGCTTAGGGCTGCTGGATTCCTCCCCTGACCCGCTTCACGCAGAACTGTTGCTCCATTAGTTATTATACCACATTCCTCAAGATTTTAAAAGAGAAATTATTTTTTCCGTCGATTTCTGAAAAATTCCTGCATAATGCCTGCACATTCACTCTCTAAAATCCCTGTTTCAACCTCTACACGATGATTTAGGCGCTCATCTGTTAAGATATCGTAGAGGCTGCCAGCGGCGCCAAATTTCTGGTTTTTAGCTCCATAGACCACCTTTGGGATGCGAGCTAACCCAATCGCCCCACTACACATAACGCAGGGCTCTATAGTCACAAAAAGTGTGCAATCCAACAAACGCCAGCTCTCTTCCCTTACATTAGCATTCTCTATGGCCATAATCTCCGCATGCATAACCGCACGTTGCAACTCCTCACGCGCATTGTGCCCCCGACCAATGATTTCTCCATCCTTTACAATTACACAACCAATTGGAATTTCATCATGCTCTAAAGCAATCTTCGCCTCATTTAAGGCCTCTCTCATAAATGCTTCTTTTTCTTCAACTGTATAATCCATAACTTCTCTCTTTTCCTGCTTATTATCTTTTAAAATCTCTTCCAAATATATCAGAATTCCCTTAGCATTAATGTAATACTAACATCTGCAGCTTCAAAATAATATTTTTATCGATTCATAACTAATTTACTCTTTAATTTTCACTGACTATCATCAATTTTATCATTATACCATGTTTCACTACATAAAAAAAGCCACCGAATGCGGTGACTTTATAGGGAGATTATTATGAAAAAGAAAAGTTTAGGATATTTGTTACAACAAGTTAGGAGGTCTTCTTGTAACTGTCTATAGTATAGCTGAACTATCTTAAACAAATCTTAAAAAATCTCTTATGACCAAACACTTTCTAAAATATTTGTTTGTTCACGACCAGGACCTACTGAGAAAGTAGAGATACGAACGCCAACCAATTCGCTAACACGACGAACATAGTTACGTGCATTTTCAGGAAGATCTTCCAAAGTACGTACTCCAGTGATATCTTCTGACCAACCTGGTAATTCTTCATAAATAGGTTTACAACGTTTCAATTGTTCAAGACTAGCTGGATAGTAGTCAATGCGTTGACCGTCAAGATCATAAGCAACACAGATTTTAACTGTATCCAAACCACTCAAAACATCGATAGAGTTCAAAGATAAATTTGTAATGCCAGAAACACGGCGACTATGACGCATCACAACTGAGTCAAACCAACCTACACGACGTGGACGACCTGTTGTAGTACCGTACTCATGACCTACTTCACGAATGCGTTCTCCCACTTCATCAAACAATTCAGTTGGGAATGGACCATCACCAACACGACTTGTATAAGCTTTACATACACCTACAACCTTGTCAATCTTGCTTGGACCAACACCAGAACCAATTGTCACACCACCAGCAACAGGGTTTGAAGAAGTAACAAACGGATAAGTTCCTTGATCAATATCTAACATGACCCCTTGTGCACCTTCAAAAAGAACGCGTTTGCCATTATCAAGTGCATCATTCAAGATAACAGAAGTATCTGTTACATATTGCTTGATTTGTTGGCCATACTCATAATATTCTTCAAAAATATCATCAAATGAAATAGGTTCGCTATCATACAATTTTACAAATTGACGATTTTTCTCAGCAAGATTGCGTTCTAAACGTTCACGGAAAATCTCTTTATCCAAAAGATCTGCAATACGGATTCCAACACGAGCAGCCTTATCCATATAAGCTGGACCAATACCCTTGATAGTAGTACCAATTTTATTTTCACCCTTAGCTTCTTCTTGCAAACGGTCTAACTCGATGTGGTACGGCAAAATAACATGCGCACGATCAGAAATACGTAGATTATCTGTTGTAACACCTTCATCATGAAGATAGCTCAACTCTTTCACAAGTGACTTAGGATTTACAACCATCCCATTCCCAATGACAGAAATTTTTTCAGGGAAGAAAATTCCAGAAGGAATCAAGTGTAACTTAAATTTTTTTCCATCAATCACAATTGTGTGACCAGCATTATCACCACCTTGGTAACGTGCAATCACTTCTGCATTAGCTGAGAGGAAGTCTGTAATCTTCCCTTTACCTTCATCACCCCACTGGGTACCTACAACAACAACTGAAGTCATAATCTTGTCTGAGCCCTTAGGCTCTTCCTTTCTCACATACATGGCAGGAATCTCACCTGCAATTATATCTTACAATTTATTATAATAAAGATTCTCAATTTTTTCAAGACCAAAGACCAGAAACATTAGGAATTTAGAGAAAATTGAAAAAATCATATTGAAAAAATATTGCAAATTTTTATTATGATAAGATAAAACAATAAAATTGTTCGGAAATATGAAAATTATAAATTATCCCCCAACCCAGTCATTTGAAATCAATAGCTGTTCAATGTACAAACGGTAGCAGGCTCTATAGTGGTAAGAAAATAAAGGATGCATAATATCAAACTTGTACCGAGCTAAATAATAGAGTAAAAATCGAAGATGAAAAACTTCCCATTCTAAATCATTATCTATTAAGTTACTATATTCCTTTTCAATAACATCATAAAAATCAAGATATTGTTCATAAATCTGTTCAATCATTTTATTTAACTCCATTTCTATTGATAAAATGAGTATAACAAAAAAATAGAAGAACCAGGGAAGATACTTCTATCATGTACTATAATGAATATTCAAATAAATAACAGATAAAGACAACTAACAGATCAGGTGCACAATACTACATTTCAAAAAAAGATCTAAAATTTTCCTAATGAAAGAGAAACAAATACTGTCTAAACTATGATGGCAAGACCACACAATCCACTAAAGAATTACTTATAAGACCTATTAAAAAAAACTTAAAATAAAACACTCAAATCTAACAAACTTATAAAAATATTAAATATTAATAAAGTGGCAAATATAAAAAGACAAAAATGACCTCTGAAAGATAAATCATGACAACGCGTCTAACAGGTGGTTTGAACCAGGACTATAAGCCCAAATTACCAGCCAGCGCCTAAAGACGCTGGCTTTCACCTTGTTCAAGCTGGCTCGTCACTTGCCTCTTAAAGAGGCCTTGGTATTACTTACCACTATCCCTAAAGGGATCCTCATATTCTTTTACACTCAATTTATCTAGTGCTATATCATGCTTTACTCGTTCTCAAATTTTCATACTCGTGAAGAAATCATCCACTGGATAATTTCTTTAATCTTGAATATATTTCTTAATTGTGGCTTCATTGAGTCCAACCGTACTCACATAATAACCTTCCGCCCAGAAATGCCGATTCCCAAACTTGTACTTGAGATTAGCGTGTTTGTCAAACATCATGAGTGCACTTTTACCTTTTAAATACCCCATGAAACTTGAAACACTTATACTCGGTGGAATACTGACTAACATATGTACATGGTCTGGCATTAAGTGACCCTCGATAATCTCAACTCCTTTATAACTACACAAGCGATGAAATATTTCGCCTAAACTACTTCGATATTGATTATAGATTACTTTTCGTCTATACTTAGGGGTGAACACAATATGATACTTACAGTGCCACTTTGTGTGCGATAAACTATGTGCCTTTTTTGCCATATTTTTCTCCTTTCGCTTTACAATTGGCTTGAACACCTTAATTGTATCGCGTTTGGAGTTTTTGGGGTATAACCTTCGACGCGCACCCACATAGCGGGTGTTTTTTTGTCTCGCTCCGTGAGGTGCGAGACAAACTGAAAGTCACATAAAAAAAAGACGTCCCAAGGAACGTCTACATACTCCGCCAGTAGGACTCGAACCTACGACATCATGATTAACAGTCATGCGCTACTACCAACTGAGCTATGGCGGATTA
>NZ_JAPVZO010000034.1:0-19377 GCF_041432445.1 Streptococcus sp. 27098_8_69
ATTTTCCATCCTTTTTTATCTAGGAATAAATTTTTATTCCTGGGGGGGACAATGGTTAATCTTTCTTACCTTTTAGTAAGAAGGTGGCCGAGAGGGCTAGGCTGAGACTTGCCATAAAGAGGAGAGGGCTAGCTTGTTCACCTGTAGCTGGGAGTTGTCTGTCATTCGTAGAGACCTGATCATTGGCCTCATTACTTTCAACCAATGGTTTTGTGGTTTCTAGGTTTCTTTCTTCCGTATGAGCTGGGACAGGTTTAACAGTTGAGTCTTCTGTCTTGTAAACAATAGCGTAAGTGCTCACGTCAAAAGTAATAAACTCAATCATACCGTCTCGAATGGTGAATTCTTGTGATTTTAATTCATTTGTTGAAGTTAATTGATAGAGTTCTTGAACATCACCTGAAATTGGTAGTCGAACGAGTACAGCACCTTTTGGTTGAACTGGCTGTCCATCTTTATCCTTGAGTTGAAGAGTGTAAGCATCGTATTTCTTGCCCAAGAGTTCTTTGTTTTCAACTTTTTGACTATCGAGGTAGCTTGCGCCTCCTAGTTCAGTTGTTCCACTAATAACTTGAACTCTTGTAGTCTTGTCTTTCAATACTTTGAGTTTAAACTCAGGAACTGTGTTACTTGGCGCGGCTTGACCACTACCTGTTCCAATAGGTTTGGTATATTCAGGTCTTTCCACAGTAGGTGCTTTCTGGTCCCCAACTGTTCCGACAGGGCCAGTGTATTCAGGGATAACCACAGAAGGCGCTTCCTGATCTCCTGCAGTACCGATAGGTTCAGTATATTCAGGAATTATTACGGAAGGTGCTTCTTGGTCTCCTGCAGTCCCGATAGGCTCAGTGTATTCAGGGATAACCACAGAAGGCGCTTCTTGATCTCCCGCTGTGCCGATAGGCTCAGTGTACTCAGGTATTTCCACAGAAGGCGCTTCTTGGTCTCCCGCTGTTCCAATAGGCTCAGTGTATTCAGGGATAACCACAGAAGGTGCTTCTTGGTCTCCTGCAGTCCCGATAGGTTCAGTGTATTCAGGAATTACTACAGAAGGCGCTTCTTGGTCTCCTGCAGTCCCGATAGGCTCAGTGTATTCAGGAATTACCACAGAAGGCGCTTCCTGGTCTCCCGCAGTCCCGATAGGCTCGGTGTATTCAGGGATTACTAGGGAAGGCGCTTCTTGGTCTCCCGCTGTACCGATAGGTTCAGTGTATTCAGGAATTACTACAGAAGGCGCTTCTTGGTCTCCCGCTGTCCCGATAGGTTCAGTGTATTCAGGAATTACTACAGAAGGCGCTTCTTGGTCACCTGCAGTTCCAATAGGCTCAGTGTATTCAGGAATTAGTACGGAAGGCGCTTCTTGGTCTCCTACTGTACCGATAGGTTCAGTGTATTCAGGAATTACCACAGAAGGTGCTTCTTGGTCACCTGCAGTTCCGATAGGCCCAGTATATTCAGGAATTACCACAGAAGGCGCTTCTTGGTCACCTGCAGTTCCGATAGGATCTGTGTACTCAGGTATGGTTACTACTGGAGCAGGCTCATCCCCTTTACTTGTTTGAATTTTTTCTTCCACTGGACTGGTTTCATCCTTAGGAAATACTGTTACAACAGAGCTGCTGATTATTTTTCCTTGGATAGCATAAGCTTCTATCGGATTGCCAGCTTTACGATCTGTAGTTTCAGGGATGTCTAGTTGAACCTTGTTATCCTTAATGGTTAGAACAGTTTGTTCACCTGATGTGACAAGATGATCATCATCGACTTTTCTGAGTAGAAGAGGATCTTTGATACCAGGGAAGGTGACAGCGACTCCATCCCAATTGCCAGTTGGTAGGGTTAAGGTAACAGTCTTATCTTTGGACTTAATAGGATCAAGGCTTGGACTATCGAGAGACACAGATGGTGCCTTTAAGATATCAAAGGAATCAAGAGAGATTTTCTTTCGCCCTTCTGGAGAATCTGGATCTACTTTCAAAGTTAGGACGTGATCACCATCAGCTAGATTGGTGAATTCGCCAATCAAAGCTCCTTTTTCAGTCGCTCCTGGAGTGTAGAAGTCAAGGGCTGGCATCTCTTTTCCATCCAGTGTGACAAGTGCCTTGCCTAGTGATACCGTTTTTAATCCATAGATTCGGATACCTGTTCCAGAGAATGGGATGGTTGCAGTGGCTTCAGAAGCGAGGCTATCATCAGCGTTGATGTCAGCGTATTTTTCTGTAGAAGCATATAGTTCTGCATCGCTCCAATCCTTAAACATGGAACCATACTGGATACGAGGGTCACGGTCGTCAATCTTCTCAACAGTTGCTCCTTGTCCTGGGAAGACTTTGAAGTAATCGAGAGAAATTTTTGCACGCTCATTGGCACGTCCTTTGTGTTCGCGCTTAACTGTGATGGTCATCAAATGAGGACCTGAAGAAAGATTTGTGTAACGACCGATTAGGACACCTTTTTCAGTTGCTCCTGCTGTATAGAAGTCAAGTTCTCCAACAGATTTACCATCGATTTTAACGTCAGCAAGTCCCAATTGAGATGACTTGAGTCCGTAGATTTCAATACCAGGTCCATTGAAAGGAATAGTTGCAGTCGCATCCTTATCGGAGTAATTTCCATTTGAGATATCGGCGTATTTCTCTGTTCCACCAAAGAGTTCTGAGTCAGCCCAGTTTCCATAAGCAGAGCCGTACTGGATGCGCTTGTCACGGTCATCCATCAACTCACTGAAGGCATCGATGGAAGCAACGTCTGAAACTGGTGTTGTACGATTCCCTAGCATAGCCTTAACGCTATAAGTATAGGCGTGGCTAGAATCAATTGAGCGATCGATAAAGTGAGTTTGGTTGGTGATAAACTCACG
This sequence comes from Streptococcus sp. 27098_8_69, assembly GCF_041432445.1. Classification (NCBI taxonomy): domain Bacteria; kingdom Bacillati; phylum Bacillota; class Bacilli; order Lactobacillales; family Streptococcaceae; genus Streptococcus; species Streptococcus sp. 27098_8_69. The sequence continues at coordinate 2,861 of NZ_JAPVZO010000034.1, forward strand.
TAGGGTAGAAGCTTGGCTATTTTCATCCTTGCTTTCTCGCTGGATGACATAATGACTTGCTCCCTTGACTGGGTTAAAATCAAGTTCAGCCGTCATGGCGTCTTTTCGAAGGGCTGATAGGCGAGTCACCCGTCCAGGGAAGTTTTCAAAGGTAATGACATCACCCTTTTGAGTCGCAAGTTGGATACGATTATCTTTGAGGCGACTAGCTTGAACTTCCTTACCATTAATCTTGATAATACTAGATTCGATATTTGGATAGTCTACGACTAAGTCTCCACCGACATTAGAAATGAAAGATAATGTTTCAAGATTTTTTTCTTGCCATTTCATGCTGACTTCAAAGTTGCCACGGGCTACAAGACCAGAAACTTGTCCGTCTTTCCATGCATCTGGAAGGGCTGGTAATGGAGCAATGTAGCCTGTGTGAGATTGAAGGAGCATTTCTGCCATACCGCTGGTTGCACCAAAGTTTCCATCGATTTGGAAAGGCGCGTGGGTATCCCAGAGATTTTCTAGGGTTGAAGATCTGAGCTGTTCAGCCAACAAACGGTGAGCACGATTTCCATCAAGCAGACGAGCCCAGAGGTTGATTTTATTGGCCTTAGACCATCCAGTTCCACCATCTCCACGGTGGTTTAAGGTTGCGCGTGCTGCTTCCAGATATTCAGGTTGATCCTTGCCAAATAAGGTGCCTGGGAAGAGACCAACTAGATGTGAAACGTGACGGTGATGATTTTCAATGCCTTCGTTGGTGAATTGTGGGCTGTCTTCCTCGTACCATTCCTTGATACGGCCGTCTTGGTTGATGTGAAGTGGTTTGAGCTTGTCAAATTTAGCCTTCACTTCTGTCACCAAATCTTGGTCGACCTTCAGATGATTGGCTGCTTCCATATAGTCGTGGAATAACTGCCAAACTAGAGATTGGTCAAAGGTATTCCCAATCGTGATAGTTCCATGTTCTGGCGAGTAAGATGGAGAAGAAACCCAACGGTCACTAGCCTTGTCGTAGTGCAAGAAGGAATTCCAGAACTTAGCAGTTTCCTTGAGCATTGGATAAATCTTTTCTTTAAGATAAGTTTCATCCTTGGTGAATTTGTAGTAGTCATAGACGTTTTGCATCATCCAAGCATTGGCAGCTGGAGACCAACCCCAATAGTAGTTCCAACCAGGAGTAGTCCAACCAAATGGTGTCGCCTGAGTATGAACCAACCAACCGTTTTCTTGACCTTCTTTGGATTCGATACCTGCATATTCTTTAGCAGCGATACGGCCATAGTAACGCATGTCATCAATATAATTAATCATTGGCTTAGCCGTTTCTGCGAGATTACTCATGTAGGCAGGCCAGTAGTTCATTTGTAGGTTGACATTGAGGTGGTAGTCTGAGTTCCAAGGTGGATTATCTACAGCATTCCAGACCCCTTGCAAGTTGGCAGGGAGGGCATCTGTCCGGTTACGAGAAGAACTGATCAGTAGGTAACGTCCGTATTGGAAGAAGAGTTCTTCTAGCTTTTGACCTTTTGTTGGATTATAGGTTTGGAGAGCTTCTTTTGTAGTTTGATTAGACTTGCTACCGCCGAGGTTTAGTTGAACACGATTGAAAAGGCTTTGGTAATCCTTGATGTGGTCATTTTTCAGAGTCTCATAGTCTTTTGCCTTGGCAGTATCTACGATAGATTTGACAGTTTTCTCTACGTCAATATCCTTGCGATAATTAGTTTTTGGATTTTGAGCAAAATTAGTCTTGGCACTGAGTAAAAGGGTCGCATAGCTTGCTCCTGTAACAGTCAAATAACCATCTTGAGCAGTGACTTGTCCGTCAGTCTTGATACCAAGATAAGAGGCAAATTGAAGGCCGTTATCTTTAACAGTACCCTTGAGCAAAATACCATTAGAATCTACACTGACAGTCCCCTTTTTGTAATTAGAATTATCCCAAGAATACTGTCCATTAGCAATTAGGTCTTCTGTTAAGCTATTCCAAAGTGTAAAATCAAGGGTCTTATCCCCTTTTTTACTCAAGTGGGTGACAGTAACATCGTCTGGGAAGCTAGAGAAGGTCTCGCGTTTGAAGCTTGTCCCATCTTGGGTATAGGAGGTAGTTGTGATAGCTTCAGAAATATCCAAGCCACGGTAGTAGTCGGTAACATTCTCCAAGCCTTTCTTTTGGTTATTGAAGACCATAAAGACATCACCGAAGGCTAGGTAGCGACCATATTGGGCATTATTAGGCCCAACGAGATTTCTTTCAGCTAGGCGTTTGGCTTTTTGACGGTCACCGTCCTCTAAGGCCTTACGGATTTCTGCTAAGACCTTGTAGCGATCTTTGTAGTTTCCGCCGTTGTAGTCTTGACTATCTGGCTGTGGGCCTCCAGACCAAAGTGTTTTTTCATTGTACTGGATTCTTTCTTCACCAATCAAGCCAAAGACTTTGGCACCCATTTCTCCATTTCCGACTGGCAGGGCTTGTTTTTCCCATCCATCATAGGAAGGAGCAGTTGGTTGGTTGTAATGTAGTTCGTAATGTTCTTGCTTGTTCACAGGAAGTTCTGGTTTCTCGCTCTCCTTATTTTCAGCAGGAGGAGTAGCTGTGCTAGTATCTGACTGACTACTTGTTTGAGGTAATTCTGGCTCTGCGATGGTTTGCTTCTCAGATGATTCAGCTATAGGCTGAGTCTCTGTGTTAGAAGCAACAACTTCCTCAACTTTCGGATCCGGTTTAGCAGAGGTTTCAGTAATTGTTGCCTCACTTTCCGGAATCTCGATACCATCAGCAGCCACACCCTGTGCTGCTAAAAAAACAGCTCCTAGTAAAATAGAGGCAGCTCCGATGCTCAATTTTCGGATGCTATACTTACAGGATTTTTCCCAATATCTCTTATCCACAAAATTCTCCTCTCTCATGTTTGGAAGCGCATACATTTTATTGCAAAAAAATAAGTCTTCAGAAATATATGTGATTTTTTCGGATAATTTTAATATAACAAATAAATGGAGTTATTGCAAGGGCTTTCAAGGAAAATGGGCTTATTTTACTAAGTTTTACTAATACTCAATTGTTTTCAAAAAGCAACCTTGTCCATTGTCTGCTGACAGTGGACTTTAAAACGCCTTTTTCTAGTCCTTGAATAACTTCTTGAAGGACTAGAAAAAGGCGGCTTCTAATGTTTGGAACGCCTTATTTTTAAAGCCTCGTTTTCGAATTTCTTTCCAGACTTGTTCAATAGGGTTCATTTCTGGTGTATAAGGTGGGATAAAAGCTAACTCAATATTACTACTTGGAATCTCTAAGGTACTTGATTTATGCCATATAGCATTATCCATTACAAGTAAAATATAATCATCCGGATAAGCTTGTGAGACTTGCCGTAGAAATTCATTCATCCACTCAGTATTGCATCCTCCAGAAATAAGGAAGAAGGAATCTCCTGTCTGAGCATCTACTGCCCCATAACAATAGCGATATTCTCGCATATAATGACTATGAATGTTAGGTCGGATTCCTTGAGGAGCCCAACAAGAACTCATCTTACTGATTCTCCCGAAACCGGCTTCATCTTGGTACATCAAACGTACTTTGTTATAAGTCCCCTTCTCTTTAAAGCGCTTACTTAAGGTCTCGAATGTAGATTTTATTTTTAGACGTCTCAATTGTTTGAGCGTCTGCCTTCTTGGGATGTTCAGGTCTGGGAGTGACCGTTCGCCAACCATGGCGTTTCAAGAGATAATAAAAACCATCATGTGTAGAAGTGCGACCAATCTCTTTTTGATAGGCTTCGAATAACTGATTGACAGTCACAAATTCCCCAGCCTGAGCAGCTTCTATATGACGTTTTAGAAATGATTGTTCTTCTTCGTAAGTCATATATTCTCGATGACGTCCACCACGGGTTTCTTGAAGAAGAGCTTCTAAACCAAACTCCTTATATTTTTTCAAATTCCTCCAAACAGTTGTTTTATTGCAATCTAGCAGATCCATGATTTCCTTATAACTCTTTCCTTTTGAGCGAAAATAAATAATCTGTAGACGTTTGTGATATTTGGCGTACGATGAATCTCTCAGGAGTTTTTCAATTTTCTGTATTTCTTCGTTTGTGAGTTTCATAACTACTATTATAAGATGGTTTTTGATTTTAGTCTAGTATTACTACTAAAAAGACTCTTTATCACCTACTATTTTATGTAGTTAATAAAGAGTCTTTTTATTTAGTAGAGATAATTTCGAGTAGAATTAATTAAAGATAATAGTAGGTAAGGTGGTCAACTAATTTATAGTTTTTTTAGTATTTTACCAAATAGTTTCTCTAATTTTTTAAATCTACATAAATTGTTCTGCATGTATCGAAGTTATGAATCTTATCACCTTATTATATTCGTATTTTCTGCATAGTATCTTTTAGATAAATTCAGAAAATTAAATCAGATAAAATTATACTAATTTTGAAATATACATAGTGTTAAAGGTTTCTACTCGTTCTAATTTTTTCTCGCATCTTCATCATTATCACTTTTTAAAGATTATCATAGTATTTTTTGAAAGCATCAAAATAATACTTAACTTCTTCCAGATTATCTACACGACTCCCCCAACGTAACTTAGTATTTCCTAAAGTTTTTGCTAAGCCATCTCCTCTTTTACCAGATGTTAATAGACTTATACCATTTTGTCTAGGAACCGCTATGCCAATAACACCAGTACCACCCATACGAAACATTTGCCGTGGACCGCTATTTCCAACACCAATATCTACTCCCCTTAATTTGGGAAAGTCCACAGATAAGCGAAAATCAAAACTTGTTGGATCCAAATCATCATAAGTGATTTTACGGATAATATAATCTTGACCGAAGTAACTATCAAGCATTTCAATTAAGACTTGATAACCTTTGCTCGTTCTAATTTCTTCTCGTATCTTCATCACTATCACTCTCTAAAGATTATCATAGTATTTTTTGAAAGCATCAAAATAATACTTAACTTCTTCAGCTTTATTTACTTGACCACCCCACTCTAATTTTTTATCTCCTAAAATCCAAAATAGACCATCTCCTCTTTCACCTGAAGTCAGCATCCCCAAGCCATCAATTTTAGGAATACCTATGCTAATATCACCATCTCCTCCCATACGAAACATCTGGCGTGGACCACTATTAGCAATACCTACATCTACTCCCTTTAGTTTAGGAAAGTCCACAGATAAGCGAAAGTCGAAACTTGTTGGATCCAAATCATCATAAGTAATTTTTCGAATAATATAATCTTGACCAAAGTAACTATCAAGCATTTCAATTAAGACTTGATAACCTTTGCTCGTTCTAATTTTTTCTCGTATCTCTAACATCTTATTTCACCATTTTAAACCTTCCATTATTTTAAAACTTGATAACTATGCGCCTTATCCTATTTACTTTCGCTTAGCAAAATCTACAAATCGAAACTTCTCAAGTTTGTGTCGGCTTTCGGTGAACTGAAATTGGCATCCGTCTTGGAGATAGACTTTTGACTTAATGGAAACAACATAGGGATCTTTACCAATATCCATGAGAATCTTATCTCTATCGTTACTATGGTCAATGGTGATTTCCTTTTGAGCATAGTCGATGATTAACTTCAGATCATTTTCGATATAGGAGTAGATAGATTGTTCGGCAATTTCTCTGGTTAGTTTAGGAACGAGTTCCATATCTAGATAATCAATATCCAGTACGGACACCAGATCATCTACCACCCGTTGACGAACCACCTTCCAAACCATCCGAAATTCTGGGAAGCCAGTTAACAGAGAAGTTTTTTTATCGATGATAATTTTATCTAGACTCACGACATTCGTTTTTGAGCGAAGTCCTAACTCTTGGACCAATTCTTGGTAGCTAGTTAGGTTAGACACTGGGAAATTCACAGTTTCTTCTTTAATGACCTGAGAACCCTGCCCTCTGATTTTTTTAATCAATCCCTCTTCTTGGAGAAGAGCTAAGGCTTTTCGTACAGTATCACGACTCACCTGATACTGGTCCATGAGTTCGTGTTCACTAGGGAGAAAATCTCCAACAGCATAGGTTTCTTCATGAATTGCTTTTTCTATTTGTTTGTATAATTGTTGATATTTTTTCACATTTCTTCCTTTAAAAAAATCGATTGATGAACCCTACAAGAGTTTCTTGTATTTATTTTACCATACAAGTTGCCAAAATATACAGAAAAAAACCATTATTTTTAACAAACAACTTGCATACAAGTTTGGTATCGATTACAATTGGATTATCAAGTCAAGGAAATCTTGAAAAATATAAGGAGATTCAAATGGGAAAATTTGAACAAGAAGCTAAAGACTTGCTACAAGCAATCGGAGGCAAAGATAATATCACGGCAGTAACCCACTGTGCAACACGGATGCGGTTTGTTCTAGGAGATGATCAGAAAGCTGATATCAAGGCTATCGAATCCATCTCAGCAGTTAAGGGGACTTTTACAAACGCTGGTCAATTCCAGGTAATCATCGGAAATGATGTGCCCATTTTTTATAATGATTTTACAGCTGTTTCTGGGATCGAAGGAGTTTCTAAAGAAGCGGCTAAGTCAGCTGCTAAGAGTAATCAAAATCCAGTTCAACGTGTGATGACAACTCTGGCTAAAATCTTTACACCGATCATTCCGGCCTTGATCGTCGGAGGATTGATCCTCGGTTTCCGTAATGTCCTTGAGGGCGTGCATTGGTCAATGTTGGATGGCAAGACCATCACAGAATCCTCTCAGTTTTGGTCAGGAGTCAATCACTTCCTCTGGTTGCCAGGTGAGGCCATCTTCCAGTTCTTGCCAGTAGGGATTACTTGGTCTGTTTCTCGTAAGATGGGAACCAGCCAAATCTTGGGTATTGTTCTCGGGATCTGTTTGGTTTCTCCTCAGTTGCTGAATGCCTATGCGGTTGCTTCGACACCTGCATCCGAAATTGCAGCCAACTGGGTATGGAATTTTGGTTACTTCACGGTTAATCGTATTGGTTACCAAGCTCAAGTTATCCCAGCTTTACTGGCAGGATTGAGTTTGGCTTATCTTGAAATTTTCTGGCGCAAGCATATCCCAGAAGTCATTTCTATGATTTTTGTACCATTCTTATCATTGATTCCAGCCTTGATTTTGGCTCATACTGTTTTGGGACCAATCGGATGGACAATTGATCAAGGACTCTCGGCAGTTGTATTGGCAGGGTTAACTGGTCCAGTTAAGTGGCTCTTCGGTGCGATCTTTGGTGCCCTCTATGCTCCATTTGTTATCACTGGTCTTCACCACATGACCAATGCCATTGATACGCAATTGATTGCTGATGCTGGTGGAACTGCTCTCTGGCCTATGATTGCTCTTTCTAATATTGCCCAAGGTTCAGCAGTTTTTGCTTACTATTTGATGCACCGTCGTGATGAGCGTGAAGCTCAGGTATCACTTCCAGCAACTATTTCAGCCTATCTCGGTGTAACAGAACCTGCCCTCTTTGGGGTTAACGTCAAATACATCTATCCATTTGTGGCTGGGATGATTGGTTCAGCTCTTGCAGGTATGCTTTCTGTGACATTTAACGTGACTGCTGCTTCTATCGGTATCGGTGGTTTGCCAGGTATTCTTTCTATTCAACCACAATACATGCTTCCATTTGCAGGGACCATGCTAGTTGCAATCGTTGTTCCAATGCTATTGACCTTCTTCTTCCGTAAGGCAGGACTCTTTACAAAAACAGAAGATGACACAGAATTAAAAGCAGAATTTCAAGCACAGGAAGAAGCAGAATTCCATCATCAAGAATCAACTCCTGTTGCTTCAACAAAAATTGTCAGTCCACTGGAAGGACAAGTAAAAGAACTAAGTCAAGCAACAGACCCAGTCTTTGCATCAGGTGTCATGGGACAAGGTCTAGTGATTGAACCAAGCCAAGGTGAGTTGACTTCGCCAGTAAATGGTACAGTGACAGTCCTATTTCCAACTAAGCACGCCATCGGTATTGTATCAGATGAAGGTGTTGAGTTATTGATGCACATAGGCATGGACACTGTTGGTCTAGAAGGTCGTGGCTTTGAAAGTCTTGTATCTCAAGGAGACCATGTTACTGTAGGACAAAAATTGATTAGCTTTGACATGAAAGTGATCAAGGATGCAGGACTTGTGACTGAAACTCCAGTCATCATCACTAACCAAGATGCGTACACAGCGACAATCGAAGGAACTTATCCTCGAATGATTAAACACGGGGAAGACTTGATGGTCGCCAAGCGAATCTAATACTCAATGAAAATCAAAGAGCAAACTAGGAAGCTAGACGCAGGTTGCTCAAAACACCGTTTTGAGGTTGTGGATAGAACTGACGAAGTCAGCTCAAAACACTGTTTTGAGGTTGCGGATAGAACTGACGAAGTCAGTAACCATACCTACGGTAAGGCGACGCTGACGTGGTTTGAAGAGATTTTCGAAGAGTATAAGTTTTAAAATGTATAGGGTTGGGATATAGCTCCCTCCCTTTTATCAAAAAGGAGAAACTATGGCTCTTGATAAAAGAAAAGTTGTCTATCAAATCTATCCAAAATCATATAAGGACACGACAGGAAGTGGAATCGGTGATTTCAGAGGCATCATCGAAAAAATTCCTTATCTAGCGGAGTTGGGCGTGGATATGGTTTGGCTCAATCCTTTCTACCCAAGCCCTCAGCGGGATAATGGCTACGATATTTCAGACTATACAGCCGTCAATCCTATCTTTGGGGATATGGCTGATTTTGAAGAAATGGTCCGTGTCGGAAAAGAATACAAGATTGACTTCATGCTAGATATGGTGCTCAACCACTGCTCAACGGAGCATGAATGGTTTCAAAAGGCTCTTGCTGGAGACAAATACTACCAAGATTTCTTCTTCATTCAGGACCAACCAACCGATTGGTTGTCTAAATTTGGTGGTTCTGCCTAGTCACCTTTTGGAGATACAGGAAAATACTATCTCCACCTCTTTGACGTGACGCAGGCGGATCTCAATTGGCGTAATCCCAATGTCCGCAAGGAATTGTTCCAGGTGGTCAACTTCTGGCGTGACAAGGGTGTCAAAGGATTTCGTTTTGACGTGATTAATTTGATCGGTAAAGATGAGGTCTTGGTGGATTGCCCTGAAAACGAAGGGAAACCAGCTTATACGGATAAACCAATTGTCCATGACTATCTTCACATGATGAATGAAGCGACCTTCGGTTCTGATGATAGTTTTATGACAGTTGGAGAGATGTCGTCGACAACGATTGATAACTGTGTTCTTTATTCAGCTCCAGAGCGTCACGAGTTGTCTATGACCTTTAACTTCCATCATCTTAAAGTAGACTATGAAGATGGTCAAAAATGGACCATTGCTCCCTTTGATTTTGAAGAGCTCAAACGTCTCTATCATACATGGGGCAAGGAAATGAGTGAACGAGGTGGTTGGAGTGCCCTTTTCTGGAATAACCATGACCAGCCTCGCGCTCTGAATCGCTTTGTGGATATCCAGAACTTCCGTAATGAAGGAGCGACCATGCTGGCAGCTAGCATTCACTTGTCACGTGGGACCCCTTATATCTACATGGGCGAAGAAATCGGCATGATTGATCCAGACTATGATTCGATGGCAGATTATGTGGATGTGGAATCCATCAATGCTTACCAGATGCTTTTGGATCAAGGCAAGTCCCCTCAGCAAGCTTTCGAAATTATCCAAGCTAAGTCACGTGATAATTCTCGTACACCAATGCAATGGGATGCTTCTGAAAATGCAGGTTTTTCAACAGGTACTCCATGGTTGAAGGTTGGTAAATCTTATAAAGACATCAACGTTGAAAATGAAATCGACGGTCCAATCTTTAAATTCTATCAAGAATTGATTCGCTTGCGCAAAGAAATGCCCATCATTTCAGAAGGAAGCTACCAGCCAGCATTTGAAGATAGTAATCAAGTCTACGCCTTTGAACGCCACTTAGACGGTCAAAAACTCTTGGTGCTCAATCATTTCTATGGCAGTGAAGCTGAAGTGGCAATCTCGGCAGAATACCAAGCAGGGCGCTTGCTCTTGTCAAACTATGAGAATGTGGAACTTGCTGAAAAAGTAATTCTTAAACCATACCAAACGCTAGCGATTTATGTAGATTAAAATCAAGAAAGAGCCTTTTTCTAAGGAATAGAAGGGCTCTTTTTTTACTAGAATCCATTTCTATGAAAGCGTAACTCAAACTAGTCAGGCGTGGGAGTTTATGGTATAATATAGAAGATTCAAAAAGAAACAGGAGAAATGTAATGAACCTTATTTTAGCAATTGTATTGATTCTTTTAGCTTTTCTAGGAGGAGCTCTTGGAGGTATGTACTTGGTGCGCAAGCAAATCGAAAAAGAATTTGCGGATAACCCACGTTTGAACGCAGAAGCAGTTCGTACTCTCTTGAGTGCAAACGGTCAAAAGCCAAGCGAAGCTAAAGTACAACAAGTTTACCACCAAATCATTCGCCAACAAAAAGCAGCCCTTGCTAACAATAAAAAGAAATAAATAGGAAAAGTCTGGGATGAAAGTTCCAGACTTCTCACTATGTTTGACTGATATTTAGAGACAAGACTTTTTCCTTGCATTCTATTGATATTTGATTATGATTAAGAGGGAGACAGTGGGGAGCTACCCAGTCTGTCAGCAATTTCAGGAAGAAATGAATAATAATGAACTATCAATCAGAAAAAAATACTAGAAAGAAGACTGTATGGATAATCGACCGATTGGTTTTTTGGATTCGGGCGTTGGAGGTTTGACGGTTGTACGTGAACTCATGCGCCAGCTTCCCCATGAAGAAATCGTCTATATTGGAGATTCGGCACGGGCTCCTTATGGTCCCCGTCCTGCTGAGCAGATTCGTGAATATACTTGGCAACTGGTCAACTTTCTTTTGACCAAGGATGTTAAGATGATTGTCATTGCGTGTAATACAGCAACGGCAGTCGTTTGGGAAGAGATTAAAGCCAAGTTGGATATTCCGGTGCTGGGTGTGATTTTGCCTGGTGCATCAGCAGCCATCAAAGCGAGTCAAGGTGGGAAGATCGGTGTGATTGGAACCCCGATGACGGTAAAATCAGATATTTATCGACAAAAGATTCATGATCTAGACCCAGATTTACAAGTGGAAAGCTTGGCCTGCCCTAAGTTTGCTCCCTTGGTCGAGTCAGGTGCTCTATCGACCAGTGTGACCAAGAAAGTTGTCTATGAAACTTTGCGTCCCTTAGTCGGAAAAGTAGATAGCTTGATTTTAGGCTGTACTCATTATCCACTCCTCAGACCTATCATCCAAAATGTCATGGGGCCTAAGGTTCAGCTGATCGATAGTGGAGCTGAGTGTGTGCGTGATATTTCAGTCTTGCTCAATTACTTTGAGATTAACCGTAGCCGAGATGCAGCGCCCCTTCAACACCGTTTTTACACAACTGCAAATAGCCAAAGTTTTGCCCAGATAGGAGCAGAGTGGCTGGAAAAAGAGATTCATGTGGAGCATGTAACATTATGACAAACAAAATTTATGAATACAAAGATGACCAGGACTGGTATGTTGGATCCTACAGTGTTTTTGGTGGCATTCGGACTTTGACGGATGATGAGTTAGAGTTTCCGCTATTTGATTTGGCCAAAATCTTTCGAGATGAGGAGCGAGGATTTCCGCTTTCAGTCACTGTTTTACGATATGGTTCAGCCTACCGCTTACTCTCTTTTGTGGTAGATATTCTCAACCAAGAAGCGGACCGAAACTTGGAAGTTATTCAACGTCAGGGTGCCTTGCTCTTAGTTGAAAATGGACAACTTCTGCATGTAGAATTGCCTAAAGAAGGAGTCAATGTTCAAGACTTTTTCGAGACAAATAAAGTCAGAGAAACCTTGTTGATTGCAACTCGTAACGAGGGTAAAACCAAGGAATTTCGTGCTATCTTTGACAAACTAGGTTATGACGTAGAAAATCTCAATGATTATCCAGACCTACCTGAAGTAGCCGAAACAGGTATGACCTTTGAAGAAAATGCCCGCCTGAAGGCAGAAACCATCTCTAAATTAACAGGAAAGATGGTTCTAGCAGATGATTCTGGTCTTAAAGTCGATGTCCTCGGTGGTCTGCCAGGCGTTTGGTCAGCTCGTTTCGCAGGAGTGGGAGCCACTGACCAGGAAAACAATGCTAAACTCTTGCACGAATTAGCTATGGTCTTTGAACTCAAGGACCGTTCAGCTCAATTCCATACAACCTTGGTCGTAGCTAGCCCAGGTAAGGAAAGCTTGGTTGTCGAAGCTGACTGGCCAGGCTACATTAATTTTGAACCTAAGGGTGAAAATGGTTTTGGCTATGATCCGCTCTTCTTAGTAGGAGAAACTGGCAAATCCTCAGCTGAATTAACCCTCGAAGAAAAAAATAGTCAATCCCACCGTGCCTTAGCCGTTAAGAAACTTTTGGAGGTATTTCCATCATGGCAAAGCAAACCATCATTGTAATGAGCGATTCTCATGGAGATAGCTTAATTGTAGAAGAAATCCGTGACCGCTATCTTGGGAAAGTTGATGCTATTTTTCACGATGGTGACTCGGAACTTCGTCCGGATTCACCACTTTGGGAAGGAATCCAAGTAGTCAGAGGAAACATGGACTTTTATTCAGACTATCCAGAACGTTTGGTGACTCAACTGGGTCCTACCAAGATTATCCAGACTCATGGACATTTGTTTGATATTAACTTCAATTTCCAAAAGCTTGATTTTTGGGCTCAAGAGGAAGATGCAGATATCTGTCTTTATGGGCACTTGCATGTTCCAAAAGCTTGGATGGAAGGAAAGACCCTCTTCCTAAATCCTGGTTCTATTAGTCAGCCACGTGGGATCATCAGAGAATGTCTCTATGCCCGTGTAGAGATTGATGATAGCTACTTTAAAGTGGACTTTTTGACACGGAACCATGAGGTCTATCCAGGCTTATCCAAGGAGTTTGCTCGATGATTGCCAAAGAGTTTGAACAGTTTTTACTGGAGCAAGAGGAAACCTTTTTAACTCCTGCTGAAAACTTGGCTGTACTCATTGATACCCACAATGCAGATCATGCAATTCTCCTCCTTAGCCAGATGACCTATACCAGAGTGCCAGTAGTGACTGATGAGAAAGAATTTGTCGGAACCATTGGACTTAGAGACATTCTGGCCTACCAGATGGAGCAGGGCTTGAGTCAGGAAGCCATGGCAGATACGGATATCGTACATATGACCAAGAAGGACGTGGCAGTTGTCAGTCCAGACTATACACTGACGGATGTTTTACATAAGTTAGTGGATGAGTCTTTCCTACCAGTCGTTGACAAGGATGGTATCTTCCAAGGCATTATCACACGGAAGTCTATTCTTAAGGCTGTCAATGCTCTCTTGCATGATTTTAGTAAGGAATATGAGATTCGAAGCAAATGAGAGAAGGAATTTCAGCATTTTTAGAAGAAAAACAAGGTTTGTCTGTAAATTCTAAGCAATCCTATAAGTATGACTTGGAGCAGTTTTTAGATCTTGTAGGAGAACGAATCTCTGAGACAAGTTTAAAAATCTACCAAGCTCAACTATCTCAGTTTAAAATCAGTGTCCAAAAGCGTAAGGTTTCTGCTTGCAATCAATTTCTTTACTTTTTATACCAGAAGGGGAAAATTGCTACCTTTTATCGTTTAGAATTGCCGAAACAGGCTGAGAAAAAGCAAGTTCAGTCAGAACTTTTAGATCTCAGTTCTTTCTGGCAAGAAAGTGCCTATCCAGAGGGACGCTTGTTGGCCTTACTGATAGTTGAATTGGGCCTCTTACCAAGTGAAATTCTAGCCTTAAAAACAAGTGATGTGAACCTAGATTTTCAAGTGTTGAGAGTCAATAAAGCTTCTCAACAAAGAATCTTGAGCCTTCCCACAAACTTGCTTGCGGAGTTAGAACCCTTGATGGGACAGACCTACCTCTTTGAAAAGGCTGGTAAGCCCTACTCTCGTCAATGGGCCTTTCGTCAGTTAGAAGCCTTTCTAAAGGAAAAAGGTTTTTCAGATTTATCTGCCCAAGGATTGAGAGAACAGTTTATATTAAGACAAATCGAAGAAAAGGTTGACTTGTACGAAATTGCTAAAAAATTAGGATTAAAGACAGTCATGACCTTGGAAAAATATAGATAATGGATATTAAATTAAAAGATTTTGAAGGGCCTTTGGATCTTCTTTTGCACTTGGTTTCAAAGTACCAGATGGATATCTATGATGTGCCGATTACAGAGGTTATCGAGCAATATCTAGCCTATATCTCAACCTTACAAGCCATGCGTTTGGAAGTCGCAGGCGAATACATGGTCATGGCTAGCCAACTTATGCTGATCAAAAGTCGCAAGCTCTTGCCGAAGGTTGCAGAAGTGACGGACCTAGAGGATGATCTGGAGCAGGACCTCCTTTCTCAAATCGAAGAATACCGTAAGTTTAAACTTTTGGGAGAGCAGTTGGAAGTGAAGCACCAGGAACGAGCCCAATATTACTCAAAAGCACCCACAGAGTTGGTCTATGAGGATGCAGAACTTGTGCATGATAAGACGACGATTGATCTTTTCTTAGCCTTTTCAAACTTGCTTTCCAAGAAAAAAGAAGAGTTCTCGCAAAATCATACAACCATTTTACGAGATGAGTATAAGATTGAAGATATGATGGTTATCGTTCGAGAAGCCTTGGTTGAAGGTGAGCAATTATGCTTGCAGGATTTGTTTAAAGAAACCAAGGATTTACAAGAGGTCATCACACTCTTTTTAGCAACTTTGGAGTTGATTAAAACCCAAGAAATTCTCTTAATTCAAAAAGAGAGCTTTGGAGATATCTATCTCCTGAAAAAGAAAGAAGAAAATCAAGTAGAACAAAGTCAGGCTTGATAGAGAGGAAATATGAGTACTTTAGCAGAAATAGAAGCACTCCTCTTTGTAGCGGGTGAAGATGGGATTAGGATTCGTCAATTGGCTGAACTCCTCTCGCTACCTCCAACAGGTATTCAGCAGAGTCTAGAAAAATTAGCCAAAAAGTATGAAAAAGACCAGGATTCTAGTCTGGCCCTGATTGAGACAGGTGGTGCCTACAGATTGGTAACCAAGCCTCAATTTGCAGCTATTTTGAAAGAATATTCTAAGGCGCCCATCAACCAGAGTCTATCTCGAGCTGCGCTAGAAACCTTGTCCATCATTGCTTATAAGCAGCCTATCACACGGATAGAAATTGATGCCATCCGTGGGGTCAACTCTAGCGGTGCTCTAGCTAAGTTGCAGGCCTTTGACTTGATACGAGAAGATGGGAAAAAAGAGGTACTTGGACGCCCTAATCTCTATGTAACGACGGATTATTTCCTAGATTACATGGGCATTAACCACTTGGAAGAATTGCCCGTGATTGATGAGCTTGACATTCAAGCACAAGAAAGCCAATTATTTGGTGAAAGGATAGAAGAAGATGAGAATCAATAAATATATTGCCCACGCAGGTGTGGCCAGTAGGAGAAAAGCAGAAGAGTTGATCAAGCAAGGCTTGGTGACTGTCAACGGCCAAATGGTACGTGAATTAGCAACCACTATCAAGTCAGGCGACAAGGTTGAAGTTGAAGGTCAACCTATCTACAACGAAGAAAAGGTTTATTATCTGCTTAACAAACCACGCGGTGTCATTTCCAGTGTGACAGATGACAAGGGCCGCAAGACGGTTGTGGACCTCTTGCCTAATGTGAAAGAGCGTATCTACCCTGTGGGACGTTTGGACTGGGATACATCTGGAGTCTTGATTTTGACCAACGATGGGGACTTTACAGATGAGATGATTCACCCTCGTAATGAGATTGATAAGGTCTATGTTGCGCGTGTGAAAGGGATTGCCAACAAAGAAAATCTCCGTCCCTTGACTCGTGGAGTAGAGATTGATGGCAAGAAGACCAAGCCGGCTGTTTATGAGATTCTTAAAGTGGATCCAGTTAAAAACCGTTCAGTTGTACAGTTAACAATCCATGAGGGACGCAATCACCAGGTTAAAAAGATGTTTGAAGCTGTTGGTCTCCAAGTAGATAAACTTTCTCGAACTCGTTTTGGTCATCTAGACTTGACAGGACTTCGTCCAGGAGAATCACGTCGTCTCAATAAAAAAGAAATCAGCCAACTACACACCATGGCTGTAACAAATAATAAATAATAAATAATGAATAATGAAAAAAATCTTAATTGCGCCAGTGCGCTTTTACCAATGCTTTATCTCGCCAGCCTTTCCACCGTCTTGCAGATTTGAACCCTCTTGTTCAAACTATATGATTCAGGCTATTGAAAAACATGGATTCAAGGGAGTTTTGATGGGCTTGGCTAGGATATTACGTTGCCATCCTTGGTCTGAAACGGGTAAAGATCCAGTACCAGACTACTTTTCATTAAAGCGAAATACAAGAGAAGAAGGATCACATTTGTGATTCTTTTATTGTTATAAGAGTAAG